>NZ_JBFRFD010000126.1:0-7865 GCF_052114645.1 Arthrobacter sp. 2YAF22_2 | reverse complement strand
GTGCCGGGGCTAGCGAGGCCGAGGCGCCGGAGGCGGTCCGGCTGCTGGAGCAACTGGATGACGCGTTCGAGTCACTGCTGGAAACCGAAGACATCGTCGCGCTCAATGCGGCGTGGCTCCGCAGCCAGCCGGATCTGCTGGTCCTGGACGCGGACGAACTCGACCGGCACATCCACGAACGGGTGTCCCGGATCCCCAACCTGGCGGAGCGCCAGGCCGAGGCAGCCGAAGAGGAACTCCGGAGCGCCCCCGAGTTTGAACTGATCATCCGGGAACTGTGCGAGGTGGCCGGCCAGGCCCTGGTGCAGATCACCATGGGCGACCCGAACTACGACCACAACGGCGAGCGGGTCCTGGCGTGGCATTTCACCACGGACCAGGGCGAGTTCCTGATGGTGGAGGATGACGAGGAGGCCTACATGATCCACCCGGAGACACGGGAAATCGTCGCCGCCGTCGAATTCGAGTTCGACGCCGACGCCGACGACGACTTCTAGTAGCCCCCGACGGCGGCAGGCTTGAGCATGTCGCCGGCCGGGTCCACCAGATACCAGACGCCGCCGACGCCTTGGCCGGCGATGTCACCGGGGGCCTTGTCCTTGGCGAAGTGATACACCGGCATGCCGTTGATGGTCAGCTGCTTCTTTCCGTCCGGGGTCGTGATGGTGCCGAGCTTGGCGGTGACGCCCTCCGCCGCGGGTACTGCAGCGCCGGTGAGGACCGCCGGCCACGCAGCGGCGCACGCCCCGGTGCAGGCGCTCGTGCCGGCGTCCTTCTTGTCCTGGCCGAAGACGTAGACGCTCATGCCCCGGGCATCCACGATCGCCTGCCCGGCCGTGGTCGCGGCGGTCTTGAGGTCCGCGGCCTGCGCGGGCGCTGCGGAGCCGCTGGTGTCCGGTGCCGACGTCATCGGCGCGGACGAGGCGGGCGCAACGGAGGCGGAGGATTGCGACGCCGGGGGAGGGGACGCCGTCGTCGTTGTCCCGCTGCCCCCAGCGCAGCCGGAAACGACGACGGCGAGGGCAAAGGCGGACAGTGTGGCGCCGAAGTACTTACTCATTGTTGGCTCCTTGGCTGGATGCCGGCCATCTCGCTGTCCGGCTAGCTGATACGACGCCGCCGGGTGAAGAATGGTTCACAGGCGGACCGTTGAACTTTTGCGTCACCGTGTACGTCCTAGTGGGCAGCAGGACCAGGCCCAGGAGGTGCCGCATGCCACTGGATGAAGACGTGGTCGCCGCGATCTACCGCGACCACGGGACGGCCTTGCGGCGATTCGTCCTGGGTGCCTGTCACGACCCGCAGGTGGCGGACGACGTCGTMCAGGARACGGTGCTGCGAGTGTGGCAGCAGGCGCCGCAGATCACCGGCAGCCTGCGCAGCTACCTGTTCCGGACGGCCCGGAACATCATGATCGATAATTACCGCAAGGCCCAGCGACGCCCGCACGAAGCCGCGGAACGCGAAGTGGCCGACCCTGCCGGGGGCGTCGAACGGATCGATGAACTGCTCAACAGGGTCCTGATGGAGGAGGCCCTGCTGCGCCTCAGCACCGAGCATCGGGACGTGCTGGTGGCCCTCCACTACCGCCGACTCACCGTCCGGGAGGCTTCGGTGCAGTTGAACATTCCTGCCGGCACGGTGAAGTCCCGGGCCTTTTACGCCGTCCGGGCCCTGCGGACCATCCTCGACGAAATGGGGGTGCAGCGGTGAGCGGAACAGAACTCCACCAGCTGCTCGGCGCATACCTGCTCGGTGGCCTGGAGCCGGAGGAGGCCGCGGCGTTCGACCGGCATCTGTTCGACTGCCGGGTCTGCCGGGCCGAGCTCGACGAACTCGCCAGCCTGCCCGCGCTGCTCGACGCTGTCCCGGTGCCCGACGCCGTGGCTCTGACCAAACCCGCGACGCCCGCAGCGCCGGGACCGTTGCCTCGCGGGCTGCTGGCCGCACTGGCGGCGCGACGCCGCCGGGGCCGGCTGCTGTGGTCGGCGGCTGTCGCAGCGGTTGCCGCGGCCTGCCTGGCGCTTGGCGTCCTGGCCGGCCCGCTGCTGGCGCAACACGACGGGCCGGATGCCAGCTACTCGGTTGCAGCCGCCAACGGACCGCAGTTCACCGTGAACCTCGTGAAGAAGACGTGGGGCACCGAGCTGGCCGTCGACGGAAACAGCATGCCGGTGGACGGCACCCTCTCGCTCTGGGTCAAAGGCCGCGACGGCGTGGAGGACCGGGCGTGCGCGTGGACCGCGACCCCGAGCGGCAAGGTGCGCATCACCGGTGCCACCCCGCTGCAATTGGCCAGCATCGGCAGCATCGAGATGCGCAATAGCCGGCAGCAGACCGTAGCCGTCATCACGGTTCCGCACGCGTAGCGGCGGCTCCCCGGCATCTGGTCTGACTCTGGGGCGGGCCGCTACATCCGGGCGAGTCGGGCCCGGACGGCCATGAAGATGCCGTAGCAGATCAGGCCCGCGCCGACGGCGGCCAGCATGTAGATACCCAGCGGCTGCTCGCGCAACGCCCTAAGCCCGCCATCGAGCCCGGTTGACTCCGCCGGGTCGGCTTTCACGGTGGCAATGACGATCAGCAGCCCGGTCAGCAACAGGGCCACGCCCTTGGCGGCGTACCCGGCAATCCCGGTGGCGGTAACCGCGGTGCGGGCCTGCTCGTTCGACGGCATCCGCAGGTACTTGATGAACGACTTCCTGAAACCCCGGATGGCATAGGCCACCCCGGTGACGGAGACCGCAGCGCCGACCAGGAACAGCAGGAAGGTGCCCCCGGGCGCCTTCATCAGCTGCAGCGTGAGGTCGCTCGTGGAACGGCGCTGGTCCGACTCGGCACCGATGGCAACGGACGCCAGCGTCAGCGCAAACCCGGTGTACACCACGGCCTGCAGGGCGGCCTTGAGCTTCTTGCCGACCTTCTTCTTCGTCGGCAGGTGCTCGAAATCGAAGACGGCATCGCTGGTCTGCCAGATGGCCAGGGCCACGCAGGCAGCAAAGGCGCTCCAGAGCAGGACGGGGGCGGCCGGTTGCGCGGCCAGTTCCGCGACGGCGCCGCTGAAGTCGGCCCGACCTTGCCCGCCCATGGCCAACCGGATGGCGACGAGTCCGATCAGGAAGTGCAGCACGCCGGACACCGCGAACCCGGCGCGGGCCGCGATTTCGAGCGGCTTGGAATTGGTAACGTCCTCGGCGACTTCCGCGACGTCCTTGAGTTGCTTTTTAATGGTCCGTCCTCGCGTCGTGGACCTCGTCCGCCCGGGGCTGTTCCTCGCGGCGCCGGTAGCAGAGATCGAAAATCAGCCGGCCGGCGTCGTGCGCCTTGTTCTCGAAGCTGGTCAAAATCCGCCCCTCAAACCTGGGCGCCCAGCCCCCGACGTGGTCGACACCTTCGTTGGGGCCGGTATGTTCGGTGCTGACCGGCGCGCGGCCCTCCTTCACCGGAGCGCCGCCCACCAGGGACTCCACACCGGACTCCCAGACCTGCGTCAGCGGGCTGTCGCCGCCGCTGCGCTCGCCCTCATACATGTTCTCAAAGTCGGCCGAGCCGGCGAGGACCTCGCGGACGTGCACCGCGTAGTTGGACCAGTCGGTCGCGATCCGCCAGCGGCCGCCGGGCTTGAGCGCCCGGGCCGCGAGGTCCGCGAAGGCCGGCTGGATGAGCCGCCGCTTGTGATGCCGCGACTTGTGCCAGGGATCCGGGAAAAAGACCCACAGCTCGGTGACCGAACCCTTGGGCAGCATGGTGGCCAGCACCTCCGGGGCGTTGGCCTCCACCACCCGGACGTTGCTCAGGCCGCGGCTGTTGATCTTGATGAGGGTGTTGGCCAGGCCCGGCGTGTAAACCTCCACGGCCAAGAAGTCCGTGTCCGGATTCTGTTCGGCAGCGTGGCAGACGGCGTCGCCGAGCCCTGACCCGATCTCCACGACCAACGGAGCCTTCCGGCCGAACTCTGCCTCGGCGTCGAACACGTAATCGGGGTGCACGGAGGTGTTCGCGATGTGCCGCGGGACCTCGACCGCCCACCGCTCCGCATGCTCTTCCCACGCGGCCTGGCGCCRGCCCTGCAGACGGGTGCCGCGGCGCACGAAGCTGACCGGCCGCCCGCCGTAGGTGCCGAAGGACGCCTGGCTGCCGGGCGTGACCGCGCGGGGGGACTGCGGCGGGTGGGGGGATTCTGGGGCTTCACTCATCACCTCCAGAATAGTGGAGTTCGCGGGCGGCGCTGGATTGGGGACCGGCGGCGGCCTGCCACAATGGGTCCGTGATGACGCCACAAAACGTGCCGGGACCCTTCGGGACCGCCACCGGACCCACCCCGGACCCTTTCGTGGACGCCGAGATCGACGCCGTGCCGGCGACAGCGCCCACCGTCGCCGGCAGCCGCCGTGCGCTGGTGTACCTCGGAGTGTGCCTGGTGCTGATCGGGCTGAACCTCCGCACCGTCTTCTCCAGCTTCGCCGCGGTGCTGCCGGAGGTGACTGCCGACGTCGGCCTCCCCGGCTGGGCGGTGGTGGCGCTGACCACGGCGCCGGTGACGCTGCTCGGCGTGTTCGCCCCGCTCGCGCCGCGGCTGGCCCGCCGGTTCGGGGCCGAGCGGGTGCTGCTCGGCGCCATGGCGGTCCTGACAGCAGGGCTGCTGCTGCGTCCGGTGGACGCCCCCGGGGTGGGCCACCTGCCTGCGCTGCTGGCCGGCACGGCCGCCTGCGGGGCCGCGATCTCGTTCTGCAATGTCCTGCTTCCGGGCCTGGTGAAGCGCGACTTTCCGCACCGGCTGGGGCTCATGGGCGGCCTGTACACAACGGCAATTTGCGCTTCCGCGGCCCTCGGCGCGGGCTTCACCTATCCGCTGTTCAGCGCGACCGGGCAATGGACGGCGGCGCTGTGGTTCTGGGCGGTGCCCGCCGGCGTGGTGGTACTGCTGTTCCTGCCGCTGGCCGTCCGGCAGCGCCACGGACGCCAGCACGGCATCRCCGACGGCGTCAACGTCTGGCGCTCAGCCGTCGCGTGGCAGGTGACGGGGTTCATGGTGCTCCAGGCGATGATGTCCTTCAGCGTCTTCGCCTGGCTGGCGCCGATACTCCGAGAACGCGGCGTGGATGGCGGTACGGCCGGACTGATTGTCTCCGTCTCGATCGTGCTGCAGATGCTCGGTTCGCTGTTTGCGCCCGCGCTGGCCGCCCGGCTCCGGGACCAGCGCGCCATCAACGTGACGGTGGCGCTGATGACCGGGGGCGGCTTCGCGTTGAGCATCTTCGGGCCCCTGGACCTAATCTGGCTGTGGACCGGCCTGCTGGGACTGGGCCAGGGCAGCCTGACGGCGGTTGCGCTCACCATGATCATGCTGCGCACCCGTGACGGGCATACCGCCGCGCACCTGTCCGGCATGATGCAGGGGGTGGGATACGGGGTCGGTTCGGTCGGTACCCTTCTGGTCGGGCAGTTGCACCAGGGCACTGGATCCTTCGCCGCGGCGGGCCTGCTGTTCCTCACCGTCGGCTCCCTCGCCGCCGTGTTCGGCTACCGGGCGGGCAAGGACCGCTTCATCGGCTAACCCAACTGACTCGCATTTGATGTCGTTTTGAGGGGTCAAAACGACATCAAATGCGAGTCAGTTGGGGGTACGTGCCCCGTTAGGTGGGCGGGTTTGAGTAGGGACGGGCTCGGCTCGGTGGGCCGGCTCAGCGGGTTCAGAAGCTGAGGTCCTTGCCCTTCGTTTCCGGGATGGTGAAGACGAAGACGGCGGAGACGGCCAGGAGCACCACGGCATAGACGTTGAACAACTGCGGCATCTGCATGCTGGTGCCGAGCCATTGCTGCAGGTACGGCGCGGTCCCGCCGAACAGCGCCACGCAGATGGAATAGGGAACGCCGACGCCGACGGTGCGGATGCTGGTGGGGAACAGCTCGGCGTACACGGCCGGGACGATCGCCGCGCTCGCGGCGATGAAGATCAGCATGACCGACATGCTGACCGCCAGCTGCCAGGCGGAGTCCTTGAGCAGGGCAGTCATCGGGAAGTGCAGGACGCCTGCCCCGATCGCGCCGGACCACAGCACCTTCTTGCGGCCGATGCGGTCTGCGAGCTTGCCCCAGAAGGGCAGCGCGGCGATGAAGACGATGTTGCCCACCACCCCTGCCCACAGCGCTTCGCCGCGGTCGATTTTCAGGGCCGTGGTGGCGTAGCTGGGGGCAACGACACCCCAGATGTAGTAAATGACTGTCAGGCCGACTGTCAGGCCGATGACCTGCACGGCCTGCTTGCGATGCCGGACGATCTGCGGCCAGATCGGAGCCCGCTTCTCCGCCGACGCTTCACCTTCAAAGACATCAGACTCATGCAGCCGGGACCGCATGATGAGCCCGTAGAGCCCCATGACCGCGCCGATCAGGAACGGAAGGCGCCAGCCCCAGGCGTTCATTGCTTCGGTGCTCAGGGCCATGTTCAGCACTGCGCCCAGCAGGGTGCCGAACAGGATCCCCACCGTGCCGGAGGTGTAGATCAGGGTAGCCCAGAACCCCCGGTGTTCCTTGGGCGCCATTTCGGACAGGTACGTCTGCGACGACGGCAGCTCGCCGCCGTGCGCGAGGCCCTGGACCAGCCGCGCCACCAGCAGCATGAAGGACGCCCAGGCGCCCACGGCCGCGAAGGTCGGGGCGATGCCGATCATCAGGCTGCCCAGGGACGCGAGCCCCACGGCCAGGGTCATGGACGCCTTCCGGCCGATCCGGTCGCCGATCCAGCCGAACAGGAAGCCGCCAAAGGGGCGGGCGACGAAGCCGACGGCGAAGATTGCCAGGGTGGAGAGCACCGCCGAGGCGGGATCCGATTTGCTGAAGAGCTGGCTGGCGATGAACGGCGTGAACGTGGCGTAGATAGCCCAGTCGTACCATTCGACGGCGTTGCCGATGCCGGTGCCGACGAGCGTCTTGCGGGTCGATGTCCGGGTAGCCGTTGGCTGGGACACGGTTGAAGTCATGGTGTTCTCCCTGGGGATCGGGCTAGGAAAGGGTGGAGGAGGCGGTGATGCCGGAGGGAAGCTTCGCCGCCGCCAGCGTGGCCAGCCGGGACATGGCGAGCTCCGCGTAGAGGGCGGCGCCGTCAGCCAGCACGCCGTCGTCGAACGTGGCGTACGGGGAGTGGTTGAACGCGGTTGCCGTGTGGTCGGCGTCCCGGGGGACGGCGCTCAGGCCGATGAACGTGCCCGGGACTTCTTCGAGGACCCTGGAGAAGTCCTCGGAGCCGCTCAGCGGGGTTGCCCAGCGGGCCAGCCGGGAGTCGCCGAACAGGCTCTCGATGACGTTTTCGGCGGTGCGGGTTTCGTCCTCGTCGGTGATGGTCAGCGGGTACTCCTGCTGGTAGTCGACGTCCACGTCCAGGCCGTGCGCCGCCGCGATGCCCTTCAGCAGCCGCGGCACGGTGTCCATCATCTTCTGCCGGGATCCCTCGGAGAAGGTCCTGACCGTGGCTTCGATCCGGGCGGTTTCCGGGATGATGTTGCGCTTGGTGCCAGCCTGGAGGACCCCGACGGACAGGACGACCGGATCGAACATGTTGAACTGGCGGGTGACCATGACCTGCAGGGCGGTGACCATTTCGGCGGCCACCGTCACCGGGTCCTTGGCCGAATGCGGGGCCGAGCCGTGGCCGCCGGCGCCGAGCACGGTGACCATCAGTCCGTCGGACGAGCTGAGCATGACGCCGGGCTTGGTGCAGAACGTGCCGTGCGGTTCCAGCGCGGAAAACACGTGCATGCCGTAGGCGGCGTCAACCCGCCGGCCGGCCGCGTCCAGCACGCCTTCGCGGATCATGTGGCTGGCGCCGTCGAAACCTTCCTCGCCCGGCTGGAACATCAGGACGA
>NZ_JBFRFD010000125.1:0-7886 GCF_052114645.1 Arthrobacter sp. 2YAF22_2 | reverse complement strand
GTCCTGGCCCTGGTCCTGCGTCCCGGTGATGTTGAAGTTCGCATCGAACAGTACGGTGGCGTGCGTGCCATCGGCCTTGGTGATGTGGGCTTCGTAGGTAGCGCCGTCGGCGTCGGTTTCCATCCGTTCGATCGTCGCGTCGGGCTGTGCGGCCTTGACGGATGCCTGGACCTTCGCGGCGGTGTCGCCGGTGAGGATCTCCTCGGTCTTGCCGTTGGCCTGGTGCTGCCCGCGGGGAGCGCCGGTTCCGCTGCCTTCGGTTCCGTCGCCGTTGCCCGCGGTGGTCGAGCTCGACGATGTGCTGCCGGTGGTGTCGGCGGCCATCGCTGGGAGGGCTGAAGCGCCAATGGCGCCCCCGCCGACGACCGCGGCGAGCATGATGGCCGCTGTGGCCTTGTTGATTCTTGCCATGATGTGTCTCCTTTGCTGGGCCCGAATCCCGGGCCGGCCGAGCTTCCGCCTGTAACCAGCTTCGGCCGCGGAGATTTGGCACGACTTTGGTGCCACTGTGGCGGTGCTGTGAAGGCCCCGGTGCAGTCACAGGTTCGAGCCCGTCAGTCGAACGCTCTCAGCCACACTTGCCCCGCCTCGAATGCGACCAGTGGAACATGGTCCTTGGGAGGTCATCATGGCTCGGATACTGGTCGAAGTACGAGCGCGCACGGGCCGATGATCACGTTCAGATGCTAGAAAAACGTGCCCGGACCCGTCCGGGACGCCTGCGGCTATGTGGACAAGGCCCGGTCGCTCAGGCCCCGTCGATCCTTTGCGGGCGGGAGTGGGGAGCCCGCCGTCGTCCGCGGAACGCAAACCGCGCCGGCCGTTTGCCACAGATGGCCGCTCTGGCCGTGTCAAACCGGCCATATTTGGCAAATGGTGTGGGCAGGCCCGTAACAGGGGTGGCCGCGTCCGGCAGACGGGCGGCTGTACGGCTCCGGGGGCTAGGCGGTCTCGTCCTGTGTGGGCTGCCGGCGGCCGGACCGACTAGTCCGACCCCCGGCCGCCACTCCTCAGGCCCGCGCGATCACTTCGCCGTTCGGGATCAGGAACGAGCCGTCGTCCGTGGAACCCCAGCGGTGCCAGCCCGCGGAGATCCGGGCCAGGTCTGCCGCCGTGGAGAACCCGTACTCGAGGGCCTGGTCCGCGAAGGCCGAATGCAGCACCCGCTCGCCCCAGACCCGCGCCTGCCAGCGCCGTTGCTGCGCGGTCGCGTACAACCAGTTGCTGCTGGTCGGCGCGACGTCGGTGAACCCGGCTGCCTGTGCCCAGGACACGAGCCGCCGCCCGGCGTCGGGCTCGGCACCGTTCCGGCGCGCGATCCGCTGGTAGAGCTCCATCCATTCATCCAGCTCCGGGACGGCGGGATACCAGCTCATGCCGTGGAAGTCGGCGTCGCGGACGGCCACGATCCCGCCGGCTTTGGCCACCCGGCGCATCTCCCGGAGCGCGGCGACCGGATCGGTGAGGTGCTGCAGCACCTGGTGCGCGTGCACGACGTCGAACGTCTCGTCTTCGAAATCAAGGTCATAGATGTTGCCGGCAACAAAGCGGACGTTGGCCACTCCGCGCTCGGTGGCCAGGGCGCTCGCGTGGCTGATGACGTCGGGTGAGCGGTCCAGGCCGGTGACCTCGCCGGGGGCGACGAGTCCGGCGAAATCACAGGTGATGCTGCCGGGTCCGCAGCCGACGTCGAGCACCGACACCCCCTCGGTCAGGTACGGGAGCACGAACGCGGCGGAGTTCTCCGCCGTCCGGGATGCGTGCGCGCGGACCACCGACTCGTGGTGGCCGTGGCTGTAGACGTCGTCGGGCTGCTGGGCACTCATAGGGAAACGCTACGCCGTCCGCGTCCGGAAACGCCCCAACTGACCCGCACTTGTTGCCGTTTAGAGCCCTGAAAGCGACAACTAATGGGAGTCAGTTGGGGGAGCGGCCGCTTCTTCCCCGGCCCGGACCGTCGCGTCGATCATTGCAGTCATGAACCGGGTCGCGACTTCCAGTTCCTCCGGCGTGAAGCGTTGCAGCGCCGCACCCATGTGCCGGGCGAGCGGCCGGAACATGGCGCCGCCGTCGCGGTAGGCCTTCGGGGTCATCCGGAGCTGGACCTGCCGGCGGTCCGTGCCCTGGCGTTCCCGGACCACATGGCCGGACTTGTCCAGCCGGTCGATCAGGGCCGTGGTGGCAGGCGAGCTGAGGTGCAGTTCCTTGCGGAGCACACCAGGGGTGACCACCTGGTTCTTCGCGGTGTGCTGCATGATCACGGCCAGGGCGTTGAGGTCCGTGCGGTGCATGTCGTTGCTGCCGCCGGCCGCATCCACGTAGCGGTTGGCCTCGAGGCTGAACTCCTGGAGCAGGTGGACCAACGGCGGAGGTCCTGCGGCGTCCGGGCGTCCCGAAGCTTCTGTCACGGCCGGCCTCCTCTAATRCTTGCTTTCTTCCGTCGCGGGCCGGGACATTCCCCGTCCGCTGCGCCCTCCGGAGTTTACTGCAGGGCGCGCCGGCCGGGATCCGGTCCGCGCAAGTCAGCCAAAGCTGGTTGTCTCCAAGCTGCCTATCTCCACACTTTATCTCCACAATGGAGATAGTCTATGATGGATTCAATCTTACTCTTCCGAGGCCGCACCCGAAGGACGTCATGAAACCCAACCTCAAGCACCCCCCCCGTGTTCCGTTCTGGCTGCGCTGGCTGGTTCCGGTTGTGCTCGTAGTCGCCTGGCTGGCCATTGCGGGGGTCGGCGGCCCCACCTTCGGGCGCCTGAGCGAGGTCTCCTCCAACGACCAGGCGTCCTTCCTGCCGGCTAGTGCCGAGGCGACCGCGGCGCAGGACTGGCAGGGCAAGTTCCGCGACACCAAAGAGATCCCGGCCGTCATTGTGGTCGAGGGCGATTCGGCCTTCACGAAGGAACAGCTGGGCCAGACGGCCGCGCTCAAGGGCAAGCTGGAGGCCCTGAAAGTCGGCAGCACCGTGATTGGTCCGATCCCGTCCAAGGATTCGAAGGCTGTGCAGTTCGTGGTCCCCATCGATTCCTCCGGCGTGGTCAAGGACGTCATTAAAGAGCTCCGGACGGAGGTGGCCGCATCCGCGCCGGAGGGAATGCGGACCTTTGTTACCGGGCCTGCCGGCCTCGCCGCAGACCTCGTCAGCGCGTTCGCAGGCATCGACGGTATCCTGCTGCTCGTCGCCCTCGGGGCCGTGTTCCTGATCCTGCTGGTCGTCTACCGCTCGCTGCTGCTGCCGATTACCGTCCTCTTCACCTCGGTCTTCGCGCTCTGCGCCGCGATCCTCCTGGTCTTCGGCATGGCCAAGCTGGGCTGGATCCAGCTCAACGGACAAAGCCAGGGCATCCTCTCCATCCTGGTGATCGGCGCCGCCACGGACTACGCGCTGCTCTATGTGGCCCGCTTCCGCGAGGCCCTGACGCACACCACCAACCGCACGGCCGCCGCCCTGACAGCGTGGAAGAAGTCCTGGGAGCCCATCCTGGCTTCCGGCGCAACCGTCATCATCGCCCTGTTGTGCCTGCTGTTCTCCGACCTCAATTCCAACAAGGGACTCGGACCCGTGGCGGCAGCAGGAATTCTGTGTTCGCTCTTCGCCGCCCTGACCCTGCTGCCCGCGATGATGGCACTGCTCGGCCGGGCCGCGTTCTGGCCGTTCCGCCCCAAGCTGCTCCCGGAGACTGAGCGCGAGCCTGAACTCGTCACCGGGCTTGAGGGCCAGAAGGGCCTTTGGCGCGCCACCGGCTCGCTAGTTTCCCGCCGGCCCCGGACCGTCTGGGTCGCCTCCGTGTTGCTGCTCCTGGTTGCCTCGGCCGGCGTCCTGCAGCTCAAGGCCAACGGCGTCCCGCAGACCGACGTCATCCTCACGGCCTCCAACGCCGTCGACGGCCAGGATGCGCTGGCCCGCCACTTCGACGCCGGCTCCGGCAGCCCGGCCGTCATCGTCGCCGATGAGGCGAAGGCGCAGGACGTGCTGGCTAAAACCAAGGCGAGTGACGGCGTCGGTGACGCCTATTTGCTGGCCGAGGGCAGCGTGCCGATCGTCAGCGGCGCGCCCGGGGTCCCCGGCGCCCCGACAGCCCCGGCCGTCCGGGACGGCAAGGTGCTGATCAACGCGACGCTGAACTTCGCCGCCGACTCCAGYGAGGCCGAAAATGCGGTGGTGTCGCTCCGCCAGGAACTCAAGAAGATCGACGACGGCGCCCTGGTGGGCGGCGTGACCGCGACCGCCCTGGACACGAACACCACCGCCCAGCGGGACCTCGTCACCATCATCCCGGTGATCCTCGCGGTCATCCTCGTGATCCTGATGCTGCTGCTGCGCTCCGTGCTGGCCCCGGTCCTGCTGGTCCTCTCCGTGGTCCTTTCCTACGGCGCTGCCATGGGCGTCTCGGCCGTCGTGTTCAACCACATCTTCGGGTTCCCGGGCGCCGATGCCACCGTSCCGYTSTTCGGMTTCGTSTTCCTGGTTGCCCTCGGAGTGGACTACAACATCTTCCTGATGAGCCGGGTCCGGGAGGAATCCATCAAGCACGGCACCCGGCCCGGCATCCTGCGCGGCCTGGGCGTCACGGGCGGGGTGATCACCTCCGCCGGTGTGGTGCTCGCGGCCACCTTCGCGGCGCTGGGAGTCATCCCCATCATGTTCCTGGTGCAGCTGGCGTTCATCGTGGCCTTCGGTGTGCTGCTGGACACCATCCTGGTCCGCTCCCTGCTGGTCCCCGCCCTGGCGTACGACATCGGCCCGCGGATCTGGTGGCCGGGCAAGCTGGGGCGTCCCGAGACCGACGCCGCCGCTGCCCGTCCGGCCGCCGCGGAGCCCGAATCCGCGGAGGCAGGCGTCCGCTGACCGGAACCCCGCTCCCCGGAACCCACGACCGCAGCCGTCGTCACCGTCCCTGGTCCCCCCACCAGGCCACGGTGGCGGCGGCTGCTTCCTTGAGCGGGGTTGGCCGCAGCCCCAGGCCGGCCTGGCTGGCGGCGGAGTCCATCACGAACGGCTTCTCGAACTGGTAGAGCATCTCGGCCACCTCCCGCATACCCGGTGCGAACAAGCCAAAGGCTCGGAGTGCCCACCCCGGTACGGCGCCAACTTTGGGCTTTGCGGCGCCTGCAGATTCAGCGAACGCCGCTGCCAGCTGCCGCTGCGTAACGGCCGGTACGGAGGGTGTGTGCCATACCTTGTTCCACAGCTCCGGCGCCTGGGCGGCGTGGATCATTGCGGCCGCCAGGTCGGGCACATAGGTGAAGGCGTGCGGCTGGTCGGCGCTGCCGATCACCCACAACTTCTTTCCAGCCAAGACCGGCCGGACCATCCGCTCGCCGCCATGGGAGGTCCTGACGCGTGGCCCAAAGAAGTCGCCCGCGACCATGGTGACGGTGTTGGTTGACGAGACTTCCCTGGCCCGGAGCAGGTCGGTACGGACCCCCCGCTTTCCGCCCTGGGCCGCTCGCGGACCCGCCTCGGTCATCGAGCGTTCCGGCTCGCTGTAGGAGTAGAGGCTTTCGGGAAAGGCGACGACGGCGCCCGCCTCTCCCGCTGCAGCCAGCACCGCCTGTTCTGCCCCGGGAAGCTCCGCCCGCCACGCGTCCGCAGTGTAGGACGAGCCGTGGATGCAGTGGAAGACGGCGGCCGCACCCGAAACGGCGGCCCGGACCAGGGCACGGTCCTGAACGTCTGCCACGACCCGCTCCACCAGCGGATGCTCCGGGCCGCTGCCCGAGCGCGTCAGGACTCTTACGCGTTTGCCTTGCTCKGCCAACTGTTCTGCCACAGTCCAGCCAACCGGCCCTGCTCCAGTGACAACGTACAGATCGTTCATGACTTCTCCTCCAAGAGTTTTGAGAGCGCTGCTCTCCCAAGTCTGCACACCACGGCCGCCTCTAGTCAAGAGCACTGCTCGCAATTGTTGACACCGCTCTGCATTGTGCGATGCTGGACCCATGACTGACGATGGCCTCGCCGCAGGAACCGCCCCGCGCACGCCCCGGGAGCGGGCCCGTGCGCGGACCCTGGAGGACATTGTGCGCATCGGCCGGGAGCACCTGGCCCTCCATGGGGCCGCCGCACTGTCCCTGCGCGCCGTCGCCCGGGACCTCGGTGTGGTCTCCTCCGCGGTCTACCGGTACGTGGAAAGCCGCGAAGAGTTGCTGACCCTGCTGCTCGTCGACGCCTACAACGAGCTGGGCGACGCCGTGGATGCCGCCGTCGCAGTCCGTCCGGAGGGTGATTTCGCCGGGAGGTTCAAGGCGCTGGGGGCCGCCGTCCGGAGCTGGGCGTTGGTGCAGCCGGCCAGCTACGCGCTGCTTTTCGGCAGCCCGGTGCCCGGCTACAACGCGCCGGCGGAGCGGACCATTGGCCCCGGAACGCGGGTGGTCGTCGCCTTGATGGCCATCCTGGACGGTGCGTGGCGGGCCGGCGAACTCTCCGAGGCGGGCCCGGAAGCCTCTGCCGTCGTGGTGACGGCACCGCTAGCGGCGGACCTGGCGAAAATCCGCGGCGAGATGGGGCTGGCGGTGCCCGATGCGGCGCTGGCGACGGGTGCGCTGGTCTGGACGTCGCTGTTTGGCGCCGTCAGTTTCGAAGTCTTTGGCCAGTACGGTGCGGACACCTTCGCGGCGGGCGACGAGCTGTTCGAGCGCCATTTGGCGGTGCTGGCTCGGCTGCTCGGGCTGCGGGCCTAGAGGCGGCAACTTTCCGCGCCGCGTGTGCGCCGGACCCCTGTTGCCGCCCTGTGCCGCTCGATAGACTGCGACTGCGCCCAAGCGGGTGCCCAACGCTTGCAGGAGGGATCCAAACATGTCTGAAAACAGTGGGTTTGACCAAACGGCAGCGCAGGAACGCGGCGGTGCGACCGCGGCTTCAGCCGCAGAAAAGCAGACCGGCGAAGAGCAGCCCGCCGAAGTTCCGGGGCTCGAAGCCGACGCCGGCCAGTATGTCGAGGGCGACTATGGCGATGCTGGCGTAGCGGGGGAGAACCCGGCCGGTGCTCCCGAAGGCGGTTACGCTGAGGGGGACTACGGCAACGCCGGCGTGGCCACCGGCTCGACGATTGGCGCCGAGGAGGGGTATTACCCCGAAGGCGACTACGGCGGGGCCGGCGCCACGGGTCCCGACGCCGCCGCGGGGGAGGAAGGCGAGTACCCCGAAGGTGACTACGGTGCCGCTGGCGCCGCGGGTGCCGGGCGGACCGGCCGCCGCTCTTCAGGTGCAGCCGAGGACGAGCGCGTTGGCCGGGATGGCACGGTTCGGGATGACGCCGGCCGCGACGGCCTGTAGATCCTCGGCGAAACCCTCGCGGCGAGCGGAATCCGGCCCGTTCTCGCAGAGCGAAACCTCCCGGCAATCGTCCTTGCGTTGCCCGAAAACCCGGGAATTCCGGGCTGTCGCGGCCAAGCAGGGCCCCGCCCGTCGGCCCATTCGGCGAAGTTGAGTCGCGTTGACTCAACTTTGGTTTGACATCGGAATGACGTTCTGTAAAGTTGAGTGCAGAGCGCTCAATAGGTGAGCGCGCCTCGTAATCGACGGGCTCGATCCCCGGGTATGGCCCGGTCGCCGGGCAGTCCGATGGCCGGGGCCAGCAGGTTTCCACGGAAAGAAGGAAGCAACACATGTCACGAGCAGTAGGTATTGACCTCGGAACCACGAACTCCGTCGTCTCCGTTCTCGAAGGTGGCGAGCCCACCGTCATTGCCAACGCCGAGGGTGGCCGCACCACGCCGTCGGTTGTTGCATTCTCCAAGTCAGGCGAGGTCCTGGTCGGCGAGATTGCCAAGCGCCAGGCCGTCAACAACATCGACCGCACCATCGCTTCGGTCAAGCGCCACATGGGCACCGACTGGAGCGTCGCGATCGACGACAAGAAGTACACCGCGCAGGAAATCTC
>NZ_JBFRFD010000124.1:0-7945 GCF_052114645.1 Arthrobacter sp. 2YAF22_2 | reverse complement strand
TGTCCCGCCAGCAGGCTGCCGGCCGCCTCGCTGATGACCTCGGGGTGCAACGGGATCCGTCCGTCGGGCGTGTAGAAAGTCTGGCCGCGGTGACGGGTCTCGGCGTCGAGCGCGCTGCCAGGAGTCACGAAAGACGGGACATCCGCGATCGCGTAGAAGACCTTATAACCCTCGCCGGCGCGGTCTAGGTAGAGCGCCTGGTCCAGGTCCGTCGAGGAGGCCGGATCAATCGTCACAAACTCCACATGGGTCAGGTCCAGCTCCGGGAGTTGATGCCCTGCCACGGCAGCCGCCGCTTCCCGGAGCACCGCCTCCGGAAAGGGCCCCGGCAGTTCCAGCGTGGTCCGCAATGCTTTGAGCGCTTGGGCAAGCTGGTTCTGCTGCTGAAGCACAGTCGGAGTCAGGCGATGATGAGACACGAAAATCAGGTTAGCCCGATTTCCGCTATTAGTCTTGAAACATGAGCACCTCCCCGGCAGACCCGGCCCACGGCAAGCGCTTCCGCCGGGATCTGCTCGGAGTAATGGCGTACGTGGAGCTCTCGGCCTTTGAGCGGCTTTCCTCTGACGCACGGTATTCGCCCACCTTGCACGACCGGGCGGTCCTGGGCCGGCTTGCCGTCATCGAGTTCCAGCACTTCGAACTGGTCTGCAAGAAGCTGGCGGAGCTGGGCCTCGACGTGGAGGAAACCATGCTGCCGTTCCAGCCACCGGTCGATTCCTTCCACGAGCGCACCCGCCCGGCCGACTGGTACGAATCGTTGATGAAGGCCTACGTGATCGACGCGGTGTCCGCCGACTTCTTCCAGTCGATTTCCGGCCACGTCGACGCCGACATGGCCGCGCTGATCGGACGGATCCAGTCCGCCGGGGATGCGGCGGCGGTACTCCGGGAGCGGCTCAAGGCGGCGCTCGCTGATGATCCCCGGTTGGCGTCCCGGCTGGCACTGTGGTCGCGGCGGTTGCTCGGCGAGGCGCTTTCCCTGGCACAGCGGGTCGGACAGGAGCATGCCTTCCTCCACGGCCCGGCCGGCGCGGATACCGCCGGGGGAGCCGACTTGGCCCGCCGCCTGACGGCCGAGCTGGCCGCCGCCCATTCCCGCCGGATGTCCCAGTTGGGGCTCGCCGGCTAGTTGGCGCCCCCGGCGGTGACGGCGCCTGCCTCAATCGAGCTCCCGGCGTCGAGCGCGGCGAGCAGGGCGCGCGCCGCCGCGGCGGGATCGTCCGCCTCGGTGATCGCCCGGACCACCACGATGCGCCGGGCGCCGGCGTCCACCACTTGTTCCACGTTGCCCAGGTCGATGCCGCCGATCGCGAACCACGGCGGCACCCCCGGTTCCGCTCCGGCCCGCTCCGCCGGGGCCCTGCCGCGGTCGCCCGCGACGGCGGCGTGGCGCACCAGGTCCAGCCCGACGGCGGCCCTGCCGGGCTTCGTGGGGGTGGCCCACACCGGCCCCACGCAGAAGTAGTCCAGCCCAAGCGGGCCCCGGGCCGCGGTGATGGCCGCATCGACCTGAGCCGGGGTGTGGGTGGACATGCCGATCACGGTGCTCCCGCCAAGGAAGCCCCGGGCCGCAGCGAGCGGAATGTCCTTTTGCCCGATGTGGAAGACGGGTGCGCCGGCGAGCGAGGCGAGGTCCGCCCGGTCGTTGACCGCCCAGAGCCGGTTGTGCCGCAGCGCCACGGCGTGCAGGACCTCCAGCAGCTCCAGTTCCTTGGCGGCCTCCAGCGACTTGTCCCGCAGCTGGATGATGTCGACCCCGCCGGCAAAGGCGGCGTCAACAAAGTCTTCGAAGTCGCCCCGCCCCTTCCGGGCATCGGTGCAAAGGTACAGGCGGGCGGGGGTGAGGGCTTCCTGGCTCATCCCCCAAGCCTAGTTCCCCTAAACTGGTCGCATACCGCGGGAGCCCGCACGTGCCGTCACACGGCGCAGGGCTGAGAGGGCGTCAGAGCCGACCGCTTGACCTGATCCGGTTAGTACCGGCGTAGGGAAGGAAGCCATGGCCTCACCATCTGTCATATCCGCCACACCCCCCGGGCCGTACGACGTCGCCGTGATCGGCGGCGGGGTGATCGGCCACGGCATCGCCTGGGAAGCGTGCCGGTCGGGCCGCTCCGTCGCGCTGATCGACGACGCCCCCGGCACCGGTGCCAGCTGGGCCGCCGCCGGCATGCTGGCACCGGTCAGCGAACTCCACTACCAGGAGGAAGAGCTGCTGGCACTCATGCTCGAAGCCTCACGGCTCTGGCCGGGCTTCGCCGCGGGA
The DNA here is from genome assembly GCF_052114645.1 of Arthrobacter sp. 2YAF22_2. NCBI lineage: Bacteria > Bacillati > Actinomycetota > Actinomycetes > Micrococcales > Micrococcaceae > Arthrobacter > Arthrobacter sp. 2YAF22_2. Next base: position 5,679 of record NZ_JBFRFD010000124.1, on the reverse strand, counting down.
CTTGGCGGCGGCCGGTCGGATGCGGGCGGCACCGGGTACCGCACGACGCCGACCCTCGCCGTCGGCGCGGACGCGGCCGACCGCCGGGCGCTCGCCGACCTGCGGAGCGTCCAACTGTCCTGCGGCCTGGCCGTGGAGCCGCTGACGGTGCGCGAGGCGCGGGGGCGTGAACCCCTGCTCAGCCCGGGCATCTCCTGCGCATTCGACATCCCCGCCGACCACCAGGTTGACCCCCGCCGCTTGCTCGTCCAGACCGCCGAGCTCCTGGCCCGCGACCACCGGTACACAGCCGTGCCCCGCCGCGCCGCAGGGCTGCGCTGGGACGGGGACCGGGTCTCCGGGGTCAGCCTCGAGGACGGCGGGGAGATCCGCGCCGGTGAGACCATCGTGGCCAACGGACTCGGAGCGGCCGGCCTGCAGGGCCTGCCCGGGGGACTTACCCTCCCGCTGCGGCCGGTTTACGGCGATATCCTCCGGCTTCGTGTACCGGCGGCGCTCCGGCCGTTGCTGCGCTGCACGGTGCGCGGTCTGGTCCGCGGGAGCCCGGTGTACATCGTGCCGCGGGAGGACGGCACGGTCGTGATCGGCGCCACCCAGCGGGAGGATGCGCCTTCGGATCCCGGTGCGGTCTCCGCCGGCGGCGTCTACCAGCTGCTGCGTGACGCCCAGCAGCTGCTGCCCGCCGTCGCCGAACTGGAACTGCTGGAGGCCACGGCCCGGGCACGGCCAGGCACCCCGGACAACGCCCCGCTGCTGGGGCGCGTGGCCGGCTCCGGTAGCGGGCCGGACTACGAGGGGCTGATCATTGCCACTGGCTTCTTCCGGCACGGAGTCCTGCTCACCCCGGTGGCAGCAGCCGTCTGCCGGCAGTTGCTGGACGGCGAGCCGGATCCGCGCTGGGACCGGTTCCGGCCGGACCGCTTCGCCAACCGCAGCCGGGACGCCTCGGCCGGCGACACAACGCCGCCGGACACCACAACGAAAGACAGGGCACCAGCATGAACATCAGGCTCAACGGAGCGCAGCACACGGTCGCCGACGGCGCCACCGTCAGCGCCCTCGTCGGCGGGGTCACGGGACGGGAGCTGGGTGCGGATGGCCGGGCCACGGACGGCCGCAAGCTCGGCGTCGCCGTCGCCCGCAACGCCGAAGTGGTGCCGCGCAGCCAGTGGCACGCGACCGCGCTCGCCGAGGGCGACGACGTCGAACTCGTTACCGCCGTACAGGGAGGATGAAGCACATGGGAGAAACAACACTGACCGCAGCGCAAGGACACCGGGATCCGCTGATCGTCGACGGCGTGGAACTGGGCTCGCGCCTGATCATGGGCACCGGCGGCGCGCCGAGCCTGGAGGGCCTTGGCGCCGCGCTGGTGGCCTCCGGAACGGAACTCACCACGGTGGCTATGCGCCGCTACTCGCCGGCCGAAAGCGGCTCGCTGTTCCAACTGCTGGCCGAGCGCAACATTCGGGTGCTGCCGAACACGGCCGGCTGCTTTACCGCCCGGGACGCAGTCCTCACGGCCGAACTGGCACGCGAAGCGCTGGAAACCGACTGGGTGAAACTTGAGGTGATCGCGGACGAGCAGACCCTGCTGCCGGACGCGCTGGAGCTGGTGGAGGCCACCGAACAGCTGGTGGGCCGCGGCTTCAAGGTCTTCGCCTACAGCAACGATGATCCGGTGCTGGCGCTGCGGCTGGAACACCTCGGCGCCACCGCCGTCATGCCCCTGGGCGCCCCGATCGGCACCGGCCTGGGCATCCTCAACCCGCACAACATCGAGCTGATCGTCTCCCGTGCATCGGTGCCGGTGGTGCTCGACGCCGGCATCGGCACCGCGTCGGACGCGGCACTCGCGATGGAGCTCGGCTGCGACGCCGTGCTGCTGGCGACCGCTGTGACTCGCGCCCAGGACCCGGTGATGATGGGCGCCGCCTTCAGGCATGCCGTCCTCGCCGGGCGGCTGGCGCGGCTGGCAGGCCGGATTCCTCGCCGGGAACACGCGCTGGCCTCCTCCGCCATGGAGGGCCGGGCCGAGTTCCTCTAGCGGCCTCGGAGCCTGGGTTGCCGCTCCGCAGCACAGGGGTTCCACGGCCACCGGCGCCAGACGCAGGGGCTTGCCGTGCCAAGAACCGGGTAGTTTGCACTGTTGAAGAATTAATCCAGTGTCTATTCTGTTGTTTACCACCGCGCTGATCCGCGGTCTGCAGGCCGCCGGCACGTCCCGGGAAGCCTTCCCGCTCCGGGGGCCCGTCTCAATGAGGAGGCGTCGATGTCCAGTCCCGATCTGCCAACGCGAGGCCCGGCCAGGCCCGGACCCTATGTGATTTCAGGAATCCTGCTGCTGGCCGCCATCGTGGTGCCGCTGTTTGTGCCCGCGTACTCGTTCGACAACCCGCGTCTATACGGTATCCCGTACTTCTACTGGTACCAGATGGCGTGGATTCCGGTCACAGCGGCCCTGGTGGGAATCTCCTACTGGTTGGTCACCAGGGAGGACCGACGCCGGCGCGAAGCGGTGCGCGACGAGGCCCGGGCAGGGGAGGAGCGGTGAACGGGGCCACTGTGGCGCTGGCAGTCCCGGACCGCCCGATCAACGGAATAGCCCTCACCATTGTGATCATCCTCTTCGTCTTGGTGGCTGCACTGGGGTTCTTTGCGGCACGCTGGCGGCGGGAAGAGACGACAGGGCTGCACAGCCTGGACGAATGGGGACTGGGGGGCCGGAGTTTCGGCACCTGGGTGACCTGGTTCCTGCTCGGCGGCGACCTCTACACGGCCTACACGTTCGTGGCCGTACCCGCKGCCATGTGGGCCACGGGAGCCGTGAGCGGGTTCTTCGCGGTGCCCTACACGATCGTGCTGTATCCCATCGTGTTCCTGCTGATGAGCCGGTTGTGGTCCGTCTCGCACCGGCACGGGTTTGTCACGCCTGCCGACTTTGTCGGCGGCCGTTACGGCAGCAGGCCGTTGACCATTGCAGTGGCCGTCACCGGCATTGTCGCGACCATGCCGTACATCGCGTTGCAGCTGGTGGGCATCAAGGCCGTGCTCACCGTGCTCGGACTGGGCAGTGCCGAGAACGCCCTGCTGACCGACCTGCCCCTGATCATCGCGTTCGTGGTCCTGGCCGCCTATACGTACATGTCCGGCCTGCGGGCCCCGGCCCTGATCGCCGTCGTGAAGGATCTGCTGATCTATCTGGCGGTGATCGTCGCGGTGATCTACCTGCCGATCAAGTTCGGCGGCTGGGGCACCATCTTCGACTCCGCGGAGGCGAAGCTGGCGACGGTAAACCCGGCCACCGGAAAGCCCGCCGGTGTCTTCATCCCGGGCGCCACGAGCTACTCGGCCTACTGGACGCTGGCGCTGGGCTCAGCCCTGGCCCTGTTCATGTACCCGCACTCGATCACGGGAGTACTCGCGACCAAAAGCAGGAACACCATCCGCCGGAACGCCGCAGTGCTCCCGCTCTATTCGTTGATGCTGGGCTTCCTGGCGCTGCTCGGATACGCGGCCATTTACGCGGGAACCAAGCCCGTCGATTTGAACGGCACGGTCAACCCGCAACTGGTGGTGCCGCAGTTGTTCCTGGATCACTTTCCGGCCTGGTTTGCCGGCATCGCCCTCGCCGCGATCGCCATCGGGGCCTTGGTCCCGGCGGCCATCATGTCCATCGCCGCGGCTAACCTGTTCACCCGGAACATCTACCGGGACCTGATCAAGCCCGACGCGACGCCCCGCCAGGAAGCGAGCGTTTCCAAGGTGGCGTCCTTGGTGGTGAAGTTCGGTGCGCTGATCTTCGTCATTGCCATGGACCAGTCGGCGGCCATCAACATGCAGCTCCTGGGCGGCATCTGGATCCTGCAGACCTTCCCGGCGATCGTGGCCGGGCTGTACACCCGCTGGTTCCACCGGTGGGCGCTCTTTATCGGCTGGGCGGCCGGCATCGCCTATGGCACGATCGCCGCCTACAACGTTGTCAACCCCGTCACGAAAGCCCACTTTGGCGGCTCCATCGCCGCCATCCCCGGCACCGACGTGCAGGTCTACATCGCCGTGGTGGCGTTTGCCATAAACCTCGTCGTCGCGGCTGTCCTGTCCCTGGTCTTCCGCGCCCTCAAGCTCTCGGACGGAAAGGACATCACCCGCACCTCGGACTACGGTGCTGATGAGAACGATCCGAAGGTGGCCGAAATCCAGCGCAAGTACCCGCTCGCCGAGCCCGGGACGCCTACGTTTTGAACCACCGCGTCCGCGGAATCCGGGGTACTGTGATGCGCATGGAGATGCGCCTTGAAGTGGTCCAGGTACCGGTTGCCGACGTCGACGCGGCCAAAACGTTTTACGCCGACCGGATGGGTTTCGTCCTCGACCACGATGTGGAGTACATACCGGGCATGCGGGTGGTCCAGCTCACCCCGCCGGGATCCACGACGTCCATAGTCATTGGCACGGGCATGAACAGCATGTCTCCCGGGAGCCTGGAGGGCCTGCAATTGGTCGTGCCGGACATGGCGTCCACACGGGCCGAGCTCCTCCGTCGCGGGGCGGAGATCAGTGAGGTCCAGGACCTCGGCGGGATCGCCTTTGCCTACTTCAGTGACCCCGACGGCAACCGCTGGGTTATTCAGGAGTCCACGTCCCCGGACGTTAAGGAAGCTTTTCAGCGATAGGGAGATCGCGGTCCCACACTCCTCACTTCGCGGGTACGATTCGCAGCACTCGGATGGCTATAATCGATCTGCCCCCGCCGGGGAGGGTGTGAACTCAATAGTCTGGAGGCTGATGTGGAAGAGAGTTTGGCGCGCGTTTGGGTGGCTTCCGCAGATAGTGAGTCGRCGGACTTTGCCGCGGATCAAGCGAGAATGGACCTGCGCGATGCAATGACCGAGGCCATGGAGGGCGGCGCCGATCCGCAGAGTGTTTGGGCTGCTTCCAATGCCACAGACTCCGACATGATGCGCGGCCAGGACGATGCGGATCTGCCCGGGTCTGCATAGCCCGAATGGCGCCGGGCGTCGGGACCCGACCGCCGGCGCCAGGATTTAACCTCCCGGCGTGGCTCCCGCACATCGCTTCCCATATGTCCCATTGATGCTCCCAGGCTCGTAAGCTAGGGTCACTCTTCCGCGAGGGCCTGTTCCCAAGCCGTTTGATTCCGCGCGACGTACTGCGCGGCCGTGCGCCAGTGCTCGCCGTGGCCGTTGACATACATGTCGGCCCACGGCTGGAGCCCAGACTCGTTCGAAGACTTCAGCAGGTTCCACATTGCCGTCGTTCGCTTCACCATCGCGGACGGCAGTGCGCTGCTCATGGCGTCATCCGCTTCGTACCCGTCTACAACGGCACGCAATCTTGAGGCCGCAGCTTCCACTGGCTGGCCCTCGAACAGCATGCCAAACGACTGCGCCGCGTACGCCAGATCCCACAGCCGGGTGCTGGGGCCGGCACCATCCCAATCGATGAAGACCCACCGGTCTCCCCTGATCAGGTTCCACGGAGCGAGGTCGTTGTGGCACATCAGGTTCGGATTCTCGGCGGGCAGCAGCAGGTGCCAACCAGCCTCCGGGATGCCGAAGGGTTCGCTGGCATCGTGGATTTCCCTGATCATCCGCCCAACCCTTAGCAAATCATCCGGCGCCAGCGGCAGCTGGTCCATCGCAGGCACGCCGTCTA
>NZ_JBFRFD010000123.1:0-7970 GCF_052114645.1 Arthrobacter sp. 2YAF22_2 | reverse complement strand
GGATCCACACCGCGAGCCTGCTCTGCGAAGCCATGGCCGTYAGCGGCGATGTCCTGGCAGCAGTGGCACTGGGCAAGCAGGTCATCGCAGCAGCGGAGTCCGTTCCTTTGGCCGACCGCACGATCCGAGAGATCCGCGGCCGGTTCCTGCTCCTGATGCTGCTGTCAGCTAAGTTCCGGGAGGCGGCGTCCTTCCTTTCGGCAACATCCGCCACCGATGAGCCGCAGGCGCGCCTTGGCGGGATGTATGAAATCGGCCAGGGCGTCATCGATCTCCACAACGGGCACTTGAACGGCGCTATCCCGTGGCTTGAGGCCGGGATGTGGCAGCTCCGGGTGCAGGACCCGGATGCATTGTCCGGTCTGGCCACGGCGGCCTGTGCCTACGCGACCGCGCTGGCCGGCGACGAGGAAACAGCCACCCAGTTGCTCTCTGACGTGACGCAGCCGCGACGCCAGGGTTCCTGGCTGGTGCGTCGATTGGCGCGCTACTTTGAGCTCTGCTCGCTTGCCGAACTTGGTCAGCGGGCTTCTGCGATCCGAACCTTGGTCGCCGAAGCGGACAGTGACGCCGACGACGGCGCCCTTTCTACCGGACTGCTCTTCCTCTCTGCGGCGGCCAGGCTGGGGGATCGGCAGCTGTGCCAGCAGCTGTCCGGCATCGCCGGACAGGTAACCGGACAGTTCGCCCTGCTGTGCCTGCGCCTGGCCGATGGAGTGAAGGAATTCGGCAGCGAGCAGCTGCTGGCTGTTGCCAAGGACGCTGACGCCGCCGGGAATGCCGTTTTCGCCCGCGACGTTGCCCGGCGGGCGGTCTATTGCGCCAACGAGGCCGGGAACCGAATAGCGTTGCGCATTTCGCAGCGTGCGGAACAGTCCCTCGATGACAGGTTCGGGAGCCCCAAGAACGGACTGCATTCGTTGACCACCTCGACGCTCACGGCCAGGGAATGCGAAGTGGCTGTCCGGGCGGCAGCAGGGGCATCCAACCGCAAGATCGCCGAACAGATGCACGTCTCCGTCCGCACGGTGGAGGGGCACCTGTACCAGGTGTACGCAAAACTCCATGTCGCGAGCCGATCGGAGCTCAAAGATGTCATCTCGAGTCCGGCGGCCAGCGCCCGCATCGGTTGACCTGCCCAGGGCCGGTGCGGGTGCCCCGGTTGCGGTCGACGACGTCGAGAGTGGCCCCGAGTGGAAGGCCTGACTGATACCGTAGCCCTCATCGGCCGGTCCGGCGTCGTCAGGGACGTGGTCCACTGCCTTCGCGACGCCGGTCGGGCCGGGGCCCTGATTGTCGGCGGTTCAGGGTCCGGGAAGACGGCAGTCGTCAAGGCGGTCCTAGCCGATCTGCAGCCGCACGGGATGGTGGTCAGGCTCGCCGCCACCCCGGCTCTCGCGGCCGTCCCGTTCGGTGCGCTGGCACCGTATCTGGCAGGGCTTCCGGCACACGAACTCGACTCCTATGCGGCTGTGCTCGGGGCCGTGACCGCCAAGTTGAGATCCGAACCGGCCCTCACGCTGTTCGTGATTGACGACGCTCAGAGTCTCGACCGCGGGACCATCCAGTTGGTTGCGGAGGCGGTCGCCACCGGCGCGGCTCGGCTGCTCACCACTTGCCGGCCCGGGCCGCTGATCCCCGAAGAGTTCCTGGCATTGTGGGACGACGGCATCATCGCAAAGTTCGACCTGGGACCCCTGAGCCGGGCCGAGGTGCACCAGCTCTGCGAACAAGCGCTGCAGGCTGATGTGTCACCGTGGGTCAGCGAGCTGTTTGCCAAGCTGACTGAGGGCAACCCGTTCATGCTGCTGTCCCTGATCGACCACGCACGGACGACCGGATCAATCGGGCAGCGCCGCGGAACATGGTTTCTGCTGGCGCCGCCGGATCTTGGTGGGATCCCGGCCGCGGACCTGGTGGACCACCAGGTACGCTCCATGTCCCCGGAGGAGAAGACCGCTGCCGACATCGTGGCCCTGGCCGGCCCGCTGTCGCTGGGCCAAGTTCTCCGGTTCAGCAGTCCACGGGCTGTCGACGCCCTTGAGAGTGCAGGGATCATCACGGTCTCACGCGGCCTCGACCGCATCGTCAGGCCAGCCAGCCCGCTCATCGGCGAAATCATCCGGGGCCGCGTCCCTGCTGCCAGAAGCGCCAGCCTCCGAGCCGATCTCATGGCACTTCCGTGGACAGGCACGGCGCTCCCGGAGGCATTTCTGAACCAATTGCGATGGTCACTTGATTCCGGCGCTGCCCTCGCGTCCCCGGACCTGATCCGGGGTGCTGCGGCGGCCAACATCGCCTTTGATACCGCGACGGCGCTCCGTGCCGCGGGAGCCGTTCGCGAGGATGTCTTCCTGTCCGAAGCGCGAATCCAGCTGGCCTACACAAGCTATGTCCTCGGCCTGAACGAGGTTTCGGCAGGCCACCTTGAGTCCGCTCAGCCGCTCCGTTACGGGCGTGTATCCTATCTCGCTGCCCTCCTCTACGCCCGGCTTGGAAAACCGCCGGCGGCCGCCGAACTGCCGCTTGAGGCCGGCGCAGCAGGGGCCGGACCGGGCGGTACGGCACAGCGCCCTTGGGCAGCGCCGAGCGTTGGCCTCGCCACCGGTCTCCTGCTGCACGGCTGGGACGGAGGGGTCGCGGAGCTCGAGGTGCGGCTCCAAGAGCTTGTCGCCGCCACCGAGGGAAACCCGGAGATCCGGATTCCGGCGGCTTCCCGCCTTGCCGGGCTGGTTTCTGCCCGAGGCCGTGTCCTGGCGGGGCTGGGCATCGATCGGGAGGCCTGGCGCGGGGTCCAGAGCGCCGACCTCGGACTTCCCCTGGTCTACGAAGACGTGCTGGCACGACACTGTCTGAACCTGATCCGGGCAGGGGAGTGGGAAGAGCTCGCTTCGGTGCTCGATGACTACACCGCCGGCCTGCCTTCTCGGCTGCTGTACAGCGGGGGACTGCTGCATGTGATGCGTGGCTACTCCCGGCTACGGCAGGGGCGGATCCCGGAAAGTCTGGCCGAGTTGCTGCTCGGGGTAGAGGAACTCCTCGTGGTCGATCCTTGGGAACTGCTTGCCTTTGCCCACTCCGTCACAGCCTATGCCGCGGCCGCCCTCGGACGCACCGACGAGGCGAAGGAACAGGCAACCGCCTTCCGAGGCGCTGTCTACCGGGAGCCGGAGACCCTCAGGCTCCTTGCTGAGGGCTATTGCACGGCCGCTGAAATTGCCTGTGGCAATGGCAACGGAAGCGACAACAGGAGTGGCAGAGACGAGGACATGAGCGAGCTCAACCGGCTCGCGACAGAGGCGCAACGGCAGGGACTCACAGCTGTAGAGACCGACATTCGCCGGCTCGCCCTGCGCGGCGGGGACGCAGCGGCCGCGAGGGCCCTGGCTGCCAGCAGCGATGCCGTTGAGGGTCCGGAGGCTCGACTGTTGCGGGCCTACGCTCTCGCCGTCGCCGCCTCTGACTCCGCCGAACTGATGGCGCTCAGCGACCAAGCGATGAGCGCCGGATATCTCCTGCTTTCGCTCGAGGCCGGGCAGCAGGCCGCGCATTTGTTGGAAGGCGATTCGGACAAGTGGAAGCTCACCGCCGTCCAACGAAAAGTTCACCACCGGATGGTCGCGGCCGGCATGTCCGGCAACATGAACATCGTCCGCGGTGAACACTACGCCGACCTCACATCCCGGGAGTCCGAAATTCTGAAGCTGGTCGCGGGCGGCGCTTCGAACGCGGAGATTGCCGCCCGGCTGACCGTTTCCCAACGGACTGTGGAGGGGCATCTCTACCGGATTTTCGGGAAACTCGGTGTGAGCCGCCGTGCCGAGCTCGTGGACGTCCAACGCGATCTGCCGCCCGCCTGATGTCCATGCCGGCTGGCTGCCCCCTGTGGGGCCGGCGCCAATCACCGGGTTCTGGGCGTTCACGCGTGCCCATTGGGTAACTACTGCGTGACAAGACGGCCGTGCGGGAGTATGCCTAAGTAGTGGGATAACGAAGACCGCAGGAGAAGTCGGGTAATCCCTACTCGTGTGCAGCTTGGGAGGCCGCGATTGACTTAAGCCAGTTCCGAAAACGTCTCACCCTTCATATCCGAACTCCTTCATTGGAATCGTACGGTGCCCTTGCCGGCAGCCGTACCCCGAAGACGGAGCCGGCGGCGTCAGAGCCTTCTGAGACCGAGGCTCTCCCCCCAGCCGCCGCCGGCTCCCTTAAACGGTCTGCACCACTGAAAGACGTGGAACCGGAAGAGGTGCGGTGCACGAAAACCGCATCGATCATCGCGAACTATTAACGCCCCGCCTTCGGACGCTCGGTCCGCAGACGGGGCGTTTTCTTACTCCATGCCACCAACGGAGGCGTCCCTGCAGCCGATATAGGACCTCCGGCTGGGGGCGGCCGCGCTCGCTTTTGCCAGCTCCGCTGGCGCTGCTCAGCAGCCTCGCGGGAACGTGGAATAATTAGGTCTAATCTGCGTGACGTAATAGCGCCTGCCTATCCTCTGGGTAAGCCGCTTGCGCCGCAGCGAAAGCCGATCCAGGAGTCTTGTCTATGGTTGCCACGCCAGCCCATCTCCTCCGCTCTGCCACGGCGCTGGGCAACGAGGAGGTCATGCGGATCCGCAATGATTTCCCGATCCTGAACCGGTCCGTCAACGGGCACCCGCTCATCTATCTGGATTCAGGCGCCACGTCGCAAAACCCGCTCAGCGTCCTGGAAGCGGAACAAGAGTTCTACGAGCAGCGGAACTCTGCCGTGCACCGAGGCGCGCACTACCTGGCGGTCGAGGCCACCGAAGCGTTTGAAGACGCGCGAGAGACGGTGGCCGCCTTCATTGGTGCGGATCAGGACGAGCTGGTCTGGACCTCCAACGCCACCGAGGGCCTGAACCTGATTAGCTACTCCTTCCTGAACGCTTCCCTGCCCGGCGCCCCGGCCGAATCCGCCCGCTTCGCGCTCGCCGCCGGCGACGAAATCGTGGTCACGGAGATGGAGCACCACGCCAACTTGATTCCTTGGCAGCAGTTGGCCGAACGGACCGGCGCAACGCTGAAGTTCATTCCGGTGGACGACGCCGGAGCCCTGGATCTCGACGCCGCTGCCCGGCTGATCGGCGGCCGCACCCGCGTGCTGGCCTTCACCCACGCCTCCAACGTCCTAGGCAGCATTAACCCGGTGTCTGCGCTGGTATCGCTCGCCCGGGCGGCCGGTGCCCTTGTGGTGCTGGACGCCTGCCAGTCCGCCCCGCACCTGGCCTTGGACGTCAAGGACCTGGACGTGGACTTCGCCGTCTTCTCGGGGCACAAAATGCTCGGCCCCACAGGGATCGGCGGCCTGTACGGTCGCTCGGAGCTGCTGAACGCCATGCCGCCCTTCCTGACCGGCGGATCGATGATCACCACCGTCACCATGGAACGCGCTGCCTTCCTGCCCAGCCCGCAGCGCTTCGAGGCCGGCACCCAGAAAATCTCGCAGGCAGTGGCGCTGGCCGCGGCCGCCAACTATCTGAGCGAAACGGGCCTGTCGCGGATCCACGCGTGGGAAAGCGAATTGGGCCGGCGGCTCGTGGAAGGGCTGGAGGCCATCCCGGGCGTCCGCGTGCTTGGCCCCGCGGCCGGCCGGGAACGGATCGGCTTGGCCGCGTTCGACGTCGCAGGGGTGCACGCCCACGACGTCGGGCAGTTCCTCGACAGCCGTGGCATCGCCGTCCGCGTGGGCCACCACTGCGCTCAGCCGTTGCACCGCCGGCTCGGGCTCACAGCAAGCACCCGTGCCAGCACCTACCTGTACAACACCACCGACGACGTCGACGCGTTCCTCGACGCCGTGGCTGGTGTCCGCGGCTACTTCCAAGCTTGAGGACGGCACTGCATGAGTCTTGACCAGCTGTACCAACAGATCATCCTGGAACATTCCAAGGCGCGGCACGGCAGCGGCCTGTCCGCTGCCGCGGTGCCGGCGGGGGCCAGCAGCGGCCAGTCGCACCAGCTTAACCCCGTCTGCGGCGACGAGATCACCCTGCGGGTCTCGGTGGCCGGCGGAAACGTCAGCGAACTGCGCTGGGACGGCGATGGCTGTTCCATCTCGATGGCGTCCGCCTCCGTGCTGACGGACCTGGCCGAAGGCCTGGAACCGGAGGAACTGCAGCGTGTGATCGACAGCTTCCGGGAGGTGCTGCGCTCCCGCGGGAAGGTCCCGGCCGATCCGGAAATCCTCGGCGATGCAGCCGCCTTCGAAGGCGTGTCCAGATACGCCGCCCGGGTAAAGTGCGCCATGCTCTCCTGGGTCGCAGCCGAGGACGCCCTCGGCCAGGCCTCGGCCGGTAGCCCTGGCGATATGCCCGCAGCGCGCTGACCCAGAGAGTGCCAACTCCGTAGTGTGCTGAACCGGCCGGACGTCACGCCGGCTTTCCGCTGGAACCCGCGTGGCGTTGTGACCTCCACATCCCGTTGACGTCTGCCGGCGGCTAACGCTGCACCTGTGTTCCTGAGCTTTAACGGACCGTCATCTCGCGGCGATTCCCTGCCCGTCTGCGGTCTCAACACGCCCACCTCCCATGGCCGCGGACCCTGAAACACAAGCTCGGCTACGCTGTCTGCCCCTTTCGTCCACCCCGTTGCCGAGTAGCCAAGCGAGTGGTGGGGCGGTGTCGAAACGGGTATTCGACTGCCGCTTCTGTGGCGCCCCGCGATAAAGACGGGTAGGCCCCACTCGTGCCTGAAGTAGCGCCTGGTTCCTACTCTGAATCATGTTGGGGCATAGAAAAAACGGGGACGAACTGGAATCCCGGACAATGCAAAATGCACCTGACTCTCGGCATCGGGGGCCGCAAATCCATGTCCCCCGTTCCTCCGACGTCAGACGCCTTCCATTCGATCGGGAAAAGCCATCCAGATCTGAACCGGTGACGAGTTGGGAAGTAGCCGTGGAACCCAGACCACTCCGTCGTCGGCCTTTTCTCCGGCACAGAAAGTCAATGGGACAGCACGAAAACCGGAAGGTCGAAGAATCATGACGCCGAACACCAAAACGAAGAATCGCCGAACCAAGGCGCCGGAAGTCGCTCCGCTGACCGACGCGGACTCTCAATGGCCGGAGGAGCTCCCGCGGGCCGCGGCCCCCGTGCAGGCCATCACCACAGTGCCATTCAACGAACCGGCGGATGGTGCGCAGCCCTTCAGCTTCGACGTGGCCATCGTCGGCCTCGGCTATGTTGGACTCCCCACAGCGCTGGCTATCAATGCTTCCGGCCGGCGTGTTCTCGGGCTCGACGTCTCCGAGGCGCGGTTGGCCGTCATCCGCTCCCAAGAGGCGGACCTGCTCGACTCTGACAAAGTCCGGTTGGACTCCGCACTTAGTGACCCAGCCTTCATGATCAGCACGGATCTGTCGTTGCTGGCGCGTGCCGCCGCGGTCGTTGTCTGCGTTCCCACTCCCGTGGATCCATACCTCGTTCCTGACCTCGGAATTCTCCGGGCAGCATGCGCCTCCGTGGTCGAATTTGCCGTCCCCGGCCAACTCTTGATGCTGACCTCGACGACCTACGTCGGGTCCACCCGGGACCTCCTTGCCGCGCCGTTGGCAGCCAAGGGCTTGATCCCGGGACGGGACATATTCGTGGCGTTCTCGCCCGAACGCATCAACCCGGGGGTAGACGCCTTTTCGCACGAAGATGTCCCCAGGGTTGTCGGCGGGGTGACCCAGGCCTGCGGCGACGCCGCTGCGGCGCTGCTGAGCGTGAGCACCAAGCTGGTCCACAAAGTCCCGTCGGCGGACGTGGCGGAAATGACCAAACTCGTGGAAAACACCTTTCGGGCCGTGAACATCGCGCTGGCCAACGAGTTCGCTGATATCTGCCAGGGACTTGGCATGGAGGTCATGGACGTCATCGATGCCGCCTCAACAAAGCCCTACGGATTCATGCCCTTCACTCCCGGACCCGGCGTCGGGGGCCACTGCATCCCGTGCGACCC
>NZ_JBFRFD010000122.1:0-7992 GCF_052114645.1 Arthrobacter sp. 2YAF22_2 | reverse complement strand
GTCGTCGCCGTCGTGGACGGCACCCGCCGCGCCTTCGCGCACGCCCGGGCAGGTTACGGCCCGGTGCTGATCGAGGCCATGACCTACCGCCGCGGCCCGCACTCGACCTCCGATGACCCCGGCCGCTACCGCACGCTCGATGAGGAGCGCGACGATGCCGGCGAAGATCCGCTGGAGCGCCTCCGGCGGCGGCTGCTGGCGGACGGGACCGCGGACGAGGCCTTCTTCGCCGAGGCCCTCGCCGCCGCCCAGGCCGAAGAGGAACACATCCGCGCCGGCATCCAGGCCCTCGGCTCCCGACCGGGAGCGGAAATGTTTGACCTTGTCTTCCAGGAAACCACCCCTGCCCTGCAGGCCCAGGCCGCCAACTGGCGCGAGGAGTCCGAACATGTCTAACTCTATTCTTGAGGGCGCCAGCGTGGACGCCCCCGCCTCCGTCACCGTGATGTCCATGCAGCAGGCGCTCAACCGGGCCCTCGACGAAGTGCTCGCCGACAACCCCAAGGCTGTCATCTTCGGCGAGGACTGCGGCCGGCTCGGCGGTGTCTTCCGGATCACCGACGGGCTGCAGGCCAAGCACGGCGCGCAGCGGGTCTTCGACACCCCGCTGGCGGAATCCGGCATCCTTGGCATGTCCGTGGGACTGGCCATGGCAGGGTTCCACCCCATCCCCGAAGTCCAGTTCGACGGCTTCGCCTACCCGGCCATCAACCAGATCATCTGCCAGATCGCCCGGATGAACTACCGCAGCCGCGGCGCTCTGCCGATGCCCATTACCCTGCGCGTGCCCAGTTTCGGCGGCATCCGCGCCCCCGAACACCACGGTGAGAGCCTCGAGGCGCTTTTCGCCCACGTGCCGGGCCTTAAAGTGGTGTCGCCGTCGAACCCGCACGAGGCGTACCACCTGCTCAAGTTCGCCGCCACCCGCCCGGACCCGGTCATCTTCATGGAGCCGAAGTCCCGCTACTGGCAGAAAGGCGACGTCGATCCGGGCTCCGCCGATCCGGCCGGCGGCGCCCCCGAAGGCAGCAAGGTCATGCGCGAAGGCAGGCACCTCACCCTCGTCGCCTGGGGCGCCATGGTGGCCCGCTGCCTGCAGGTGGCAGAGCTCGCCGCCGAGGACGGCATCGACATCGAGGTGCTTGACCTGCGTTGGCTCAAGCCGATCGACGCCGCCGGCCTGGCGGCCTCCGTGCGGAAGACGCGCCGCGCCGTCGTCGTCCACGAGGCGCCGCTGACGTCCGGACTGGGCGCCGAGGTGGCGCAGCTGATCACGCAGAGCTGCTTCGACACGCTCAAGGCGCCGGTGGAGCGCGTCACCGGCTTCGACGTCCCCTATCCCTCGGGCGACCTGGAAGACGAATACATCCCGAACATTGACCGGATCCTCTTCGGCATCCAGCGAGTATTGGAGTACAAACGTGGCTGAAATTTCCTTCCCGCTGCCGGACCTCGGCGAGGGCCTGATCGAGGCGACCGTGCTGGAATGGCTCGTCTCGCCCGGCGACCAGGTGGAACGCAACCAGCCCCTCGTGGAAGTCGAAACCACGAAGTCGGCCGTCGAATTGCCCAGCCCGCAGGCGGGTAAGGTAGTGCGTATCCACGGCGGCCCCGGCGACAAAATCAATGTCGGCGAGCCGTTGATCGTGTTCGAAGTGCCGGACAACACCGCCGGCATCGTGGGCACGGTCCCGAAGGAAGAGGCACCGAAGCGCCGGGTCCGCCTGAGCGCCGTACTTGATGAGGACTGACACCATGAGCGGCAGGCATACCGGCGAACAGCATTCCCACACCGTCGAGGGCACCGATCCCCGGCTGTATGTCGGGGTGCACGATCCCGCGGACGACGCCGGCCTGCGCCCGGTGCTGCTGTTGCATGGTTTCTCGTCCTCCGCCAAGCTCAACTGGGAGGACACCGGCTGGATCGCCGCCCTCACCCAGGCCGGCCGCCGCGTCATCACCGTGGACCTGCCCGGCCATGGCCGCAGCGGCGCGCCGGAGGACCGGGACTCCTACTCCCCCAGCCGGATCCGCGCGGACCTGCTGCAAATCGCGTCCGATTCCGGCGCGCGCCCGCTGCGCGCCGGCGACCCGGCGAGCGGGCTGGACGTGATCGGTTACTCGCTGGGGGCCCGGCTGGCCTGGGAATTCGGTGCCACCCAGCACGAACTGGTCCACCGGCTGGTCCTGGGCGGCCCCAACGTGGCGGACCCGCTGGCGGACTTCGACCTGGTCGCCGCGCAACGCTATCTGGCCGACGGCACCCCGATCACGGACGAGTCGACCGCCGGTCTGCTGAAGATGGCGCAACTGCTGCCGAGCAACAACATCTTTGCGCTGCTCTCGCTGGTCGAGGCGATCAAGGACGAGCCGTTCGACCCGGCCGAGGCGGTCCCGCCGATGCCGATGCTGCTGGTGGCCGGGGAGCAGGACGAGCGCGCCGCGTCCATGCCCGAGCTCGCCACGCTGGGTGCCAAGGCCGGCTCGATGGTGGAACAACTCGTCCTGCCCGGCCGGAACCACACCAACGCGGTCACCAGCCGGGCCTTCAAACAGGGCGCCATCAGCTTCCTGGCCGTCTAGGCCCTCCCTGAGGGCACAACGTAGTTAACAAGCAAACGCGGGGTCACTTTCGCGCCGGTCCGGAGTTTCCGGACAAGCGCTAGGTGACCCCGCGTTGCTGTGGTGCCGCGTTGCCGTGTTGCCGTGTTGCCGTGTTGCTTAGTGCTTGCTGAGGCCCAACGGGAGGCCTCGGGTCTCCTTGGCGAGGACGACGCCGACGGCAGAGATGACGCAGAGGATCATGATGTAGATGCCGATGGACCCGGTCCAGTGCGTGCCCTGCAGCAGGGCCTCAGCGATGGTGGCCGCGAAGGCGCCGCCGAGGATGGCACCGAAGGCGTACCCGATCGAGATGCCCGAGTAGCGGACGTTCGCCGGGAACATCTCGGCGTACATGGCGGACATCGGGCCGTAGGACAGGCCCAGGCCGACGGTCAGGACGAACAGCGCCACGCCGTAGAGGACGATGTCTTTGGTGTCGATCAGGGCGAACATCGGGATCATCCAGGCGAAGACGATTGCGTAGCCGATCAGGAAAGTCTTGACCCGGCCGATCTTGTCCGACAGCCAGCCCCCGACCAGGGTGAAGATGAGCCAGCCGAAGGAGGCCAGGGTGGTGGCCAGCAGGATCTGCGGGGTGGGCATCTTCAGCGTCTTCGTGGCGTAGGAGATGAAGAAGGCGATCAGCAGGTAGCCGGCCGCGTTGTTGCCGATGAAGATCATCGTCGAGTAGAGGACGGCCTTCTTGTGCTTGCGGATCAGCTCGCCCAGCGGGGCCTTGCTTTCCTCTTTGCGGTCCTGCATCTCCTTGAAGACCGGGCTTTCGGCCACAGCGCGGCGGATCAGGTAGCCCACCACGATCAGCACAATCGAGAGCAGGAACGGCATCCGCCAGCCCCAGGCAGCGAAGTCCTCCTTGGACATGCCGGTGTTGAGGAAGTAGAGCAGTCCGGTGGCGAGGATCATGCCCACCGGCACGCCGATCTGCGGGTAGGCGCCAAACAGGCCCCGCTTGCTCATCGGAGCGTGCTCGACGGCCATCAGGGCGGCGCCGCCCCATTCACCACCGGCGGAGAAGCCCTGGATGATGCGCAGGGTGATGAGCAGGATCGGGGCCCAGACGCCGATCTGGGCGTAGGTCGGCAGCACGCCGATCAGGGCCGTGGCGGCCCCCATCATCACGAGGGTGAAGACCAGCATGGCCTTGCGGCCGAGCCGGTCGCCCAGGTGCCCGGCGATGATGGCGCCCAGCGGACGGAACAGGAAGCTGATGCCGATCAGCGCGAAGGACAGGATCTGCGCCAGGCCGGGGTTGGAGTCGTTCAGCGGCGCGAGGAACAGCGGGGACAGCAGCGTTGCTGTCAGCTGGGCGAAGATGAAGAAGTCGTACCACTCGATGGTGGTGCCGACCAGGGTCCCGGCGAGGACCTTGCGTTCCTCATGCTTGCTGCTCGGGCCGGCCTCTGAATCGACGGTTGAAGTTGCGGTCATTGAAACTCCATTGCTTGGGGCAGAGGTACTGCCCGGGTGGGTGCGAAGTGAAACTGGATGCCTCGTGATTACTGATCGAACGGTCAGTTGGTATTCGAGATCATACTATGAAACATGTGATAAACCACACATGTGTCGTCAAAGCGTCGACCGGCGGGTCGGACCCGGTGGTGCCCAGGCCCAACTGGGTCGCAGTTGTTGTCGGTTTGAGGGCTGGGAACGACAACTAGTGCGACTCAGTTGGGTCAGGCTGCGGGAGCGGTGCCGGCCCGGCGCCGGAGTACGACGGCGGCTGCCGCACCGAGCAGGAACAGCGCCGACGCGGCGCAGACCGGAACCAGGAACGCCGCCGAATAGCCGCTAGCTTGTGCGAGCTGTCCGGCGATGGACGAGCCGATGGCGGTGCCGGCGACGAGGCCGCTGGCCAGCGCCGTCATCACGGTGCCGAGTTTCCCGGCCGGGGCCACGATGCCGCCGATGGCGAACACGGTGACCATCAGCGGACCCACCGGGAGGCCCAGGACCAGCAGCACGAGGATCATCGGCAGCGCGGTCGAGGGCAGCAGCAGGAGGGCTGCGAGTCCGGTCATCAGGGCCGCGCACGCCAACCAGCGGGCCGGGATGCCGAAGCGCCGGGGCCAGTACGCCACCGACAGCGCCGCGGCGGCGGAGCTCAGTCCCATCACCGCGTACAGCAGTCCCGCCACCTCCGGGCTGGCGAAGCCGGCCGAGAAGGCACTCAGCGAGGTCTGGGTCGAGCCGAAGAAGGTTCCCATGCAGACCATGGCCAGGACCGGCAGCCCGACGGCGGCGAAGCCGGCCGCGCGCTGCGGCATCGTCAGGGCTTTCCGGCGCTGCCGCTCGGCGGCCGCGCTCACGCCGGTCCGCGCCGGGGTGCGCGGCACCGCGCGGTGCGTCGGGTGCACGGCGAAGGCCGGGACCAGGGTGAGGGTGAGCGCGGCGGCCAGGGCCAGCGGCAGCCACGGCGTGATGAGGCTGGCCAGGATTCCCACCAGCGCGGGACCCAGTACGAAGGTCAGTTCGTCGGCGGTGCTCTCATAGGACAGGGCGGTGTCCAGATCGCCGGGTTGACCGCCGTCGGCGCCGGTGCGGGAGCTCAGCGCCATCCAGCGGACCCGGGCCAGCGGGCCGACCTGGGGGCAACTCGTTCCGGCCACGAACGCGGCAGCGAGCACCGGCACGGCGGCGGACACTTCCTGGGCACCCGGCACCAGGTACGCGGCGAAGATCAGGGCGGTCACTGCCGCGGTATTGAAGACGGCGGCAAAGAGCAGGACGGGGCGCTGGCCCAGCCGGTCAGCAAGGGCTCCCAGTACGGGGGCGCCGAGGGCCGAGCCGATCCCAACGGCACCGGCTGCGGCGCCGCCCACCGCGTAGGATCCGGTTACGGCGGTCACGAGGGTCAGCGCGCCGACGGTCAGCATGGCCAACGGGAGACGGGCGAAGAGCCCCAGCGGGATAAAGCTCGGGCCGGCCAGCAGTGGCAACCGGGCGAAGCGGCCGCGGCCGCTAGGCGCCTCGGGGGCGTGCGCGGGCTCCGGGGCTGCTGCGGCAAGGGACGTCGGGGACGACGGAGAAGGATTCATGGTTTCGGGTTCGTTCGATAGTGCGCATCGTCCCCCCTCCCGATGCGCGCGACCCGGTAACCCTCCAATTGTAGCCGAACGTGCAGCCGAACGGCCCGTCTCAGGCCTGCCCGTCATCGGAGRCGTGCAGGGTGGATCCGTTGCGGCCCTTGACCACCTGCAATTGAGTGGTGATCCGTTGCTTCATTTCGGCCACGTGGCTGACCAGACCCACCACCCGGCCGCCGTCACGGAGTCCTTCGAGGGCGTCCATGACTTGTTCCAGGGACTGCTCGTCGAGGCTGCCGAAGCCCTCATCCACGAACAGGGTCTCGATGTCCACACCGCCGGATTCCATCTGCACTACKTCGGCGAGGCCCAGGGCCAGGGCAAGCGAGGCCATGAACGACTCCCCGCCGGACAGGGTGGCGGTATCCCGGCGCTGGCCGGTCCACTGGTCCACCACCTCCAGTCCCAGCCCGGACTTCTGGCCGCGGGCTGCCTTCGCGTCGGTGTGTTGCAGGGTGTACCGGCCGTCGCTCATGCCGATCAGCCGCTCCGAGGCCGCTGCCGCCACCTGCTCCAGCCGGGCGGCGAGCACGTAGCTGTTCAGGCTCATGCGGTAAGTGTTGTCGCCGCCGCCGCGTGCCGCGTCGGCCACGGCAGTCCACAGCGCCGCCCGTTCCCGGGGACCCCGGCCGGCGTCGGCTTGTTCGGCGTACTTGGCGGAAATTCCGCCCAGCGTCCGCACCGATTTCCCGGCGAGTCCGGAGGCGAGCACCGCCTCGCGGGCGTTGCGTTCGGCCGCGGCGGAGTCGGTCCGGAGCTGATCGAGTACGCCCGGGTCTGCAGGGCCGTCAGCGGCCAGCTCACGGGCGGCCTGGCCGAGTTCTTCGCCGGCGAAGAGTTCCTCAAGCCGGGCCGCTTCGTCCTGCCCGGCGCGGAGCGCCGCTTCCAAACCGGCCGCGTCGGCGGCCGGAAGCAGCACCGCGCGGGCCGCAGCGGCAGAGTCGAATCCGGAGGCAGGCAGGGCCTGATCCAGCTGCGCGCTGGCTTCCGCGGCCCGTGCCCGGGCCTGTTCGAGGGCGCTGGCGGCCGCATCGGCGCGCTCGAGCAGTGCCGTCGTGCCGTGGACTGCGTCAAGGCGCGCCCCCAGGCTCGCGTGCCCGGAGCGCAGGCCCGCCAAGGCGCCCTCGAGGCCGGTAGCCTGCAGCTGCACCTCACCGAGGGCGGACACCGCGTGGGCGATCCCCGCAGCGGCGACGGTTTGGGCTTGTTCAGCAGCCGATATCTCCTGGTCCAGCTCGGCCCGCCGAGCTCGGTTGGCCGCCAGGTCGGTGGCGGCGCGGGCGGCTTCGGCGGCCCGCGTCTTCGCCAGCGCTGCGTCGGCGCTGGCAACGCCGGGGTCGGTGTCGCCGCCCTGCGCGGCCAGCACGGCGAGGTCTTGCTGGGCTTCGCCGAGCTCGCGTTCCAACGCCGAGAGCACGGTCTCTGCGGCTTCGGCAGCATCCTGGGCGGTCTTTTCGGCCTCGGCGATGGCCAGGGCGGACGCCGCAGCCGGAGCGGGGGCGGGATGCTCGGGGCTGCCGCAGACCGGGCACGGCTGGTCTTGAAGCAGTTGGGCCGCGAGTTCCGCGGCGGCATTGGCCAGCCGCTCCTCCCTCAGGTCAAGCCAGCGCTGCCGGCGGTCCTGGTGCTGGTCGCGGGCGTGGCGGTGCCGCTCGGCGATGCGCGCACAGCCTTCCGCGGCCGAGGTGTGCCTGCGAACGATGCCGACCAGCTCGTCCGCGGCGGCGGCCTCCTTGGTCCGCAGCTGGAGCTCCGCGGCAAGCTCCTCGAGCGGGGCCAGGGCGGCAAGGAGCGCCGCCGATTCTGCGCGCAGGGTCGCCAGGACGGCGGCTCCGGAGCGGCTTGCCGAGTGCAGCCCGTCCAGGCTGCGCTGCAATTCGGTCCCGCGGGTGAGCAGGGCAGCAAGCCGTTCCTCGTCCGGCAGCCGTTCTTCCAGTACGGCCTGGAGCGAGCGCAGCCGGGCGAGCCCGTTCCGGAGCACGGATCCGTCAAGCGGCGCACCGCGGCCCGGAAGCGCGGCCCCTGCGCCCGGCGGGGTGCCCGGCAACAGGTCCGGGAGCGCGGCGAGCTCGGGGTCGCTCAGCGCCGCTGCCCGCAGCTCAGCGGCCGCCGCCTCAGCGGCCAAGCCAGCCCGTTCCTCCGCGGCCCGGGCGCTGTCCACGGCCTGCAGCTGGCCACCGAGCACCTCGGCTTTGCGGTGTTGTTCCAGCCGCATGGCTTTGTTCCGCAGCTCCGGGGCGGCCGCCTCGGCGTCGGCCTTGCGGTGTTCGGCGGCCGCCAGTTT
>NZ_JBFRFD010000121.1:0-8052 GCF_052114645.1 Arthrobacter sp. 2YAF22_2 | reverse complement strand
CCTCCTTGGCAGCCCACCCAGTCCTCTGGGCCGGCGCCGGAGACCACAACTCAATGTTCTCGATCACCTACCAAGAACTCCAACGCATCACGAACGCGGAGGAGATGACCGTCCGCTAGCGAAGGCAACCTGCCCGCAACGACGCGCGGAGGCAACCAGAGCAGCCGGCTCGGGCCGGACCTACGCCAGCGTGATCAAATCCAGGTAATCCTCGTTCCAGAGGTCCTCGACGCCGTCAGGCAGCAACACGACGCGCTCCGGATTCAGAGCCTCAACGGCCCCTTCATCGTGGCTCACCAGGACGACGGCGCCGGTGTAGTTGCGCAGGGCGCCGAGGATTTCGGAGCGGCTGGCCGGGTCGAGGTTGTTGGTGGGCTCGTCCAGGAGCAGGACGTTCGCGCTCGACGCCACAATGGTGGCCAGCGCCAGCCGGGTCTTCTCGCCGCCGGACAGCACGCCGGCGGGCTTGTCGACGTCGTCACCGGAGAACAGGAAGGAGCCCAGGATGCCGCGGACCTCGGCGTCGTTCATGTCCGGGGCGGACGAGCGCATGTTTTGCAGCACGGTCCGGTCCACGTCGAGGGTTTCGTGCTCCTGGGCGTAGTAGCCGACCTTCAGTCCGTGGCCGGGGATGACCTCGCCGGTGTCGGGCTTGTCGACGCCGGCGAGCATCCGCAGCAGCGTCGTCTTGCCGGCGCCGTTGAGGCCCAGGATGACCACCTTGGAGCCGCGGTCGATCGCGAGATCGACGTCGGTGAAGATCTCCAGCGACCCGTAGGACTTGCTGAGGCCGTCGGCGGTGAGCGGGGTCTTGCCGCAGGGCGACGGGTCCGGGAAGCGGAGCGCTGCCACCCTGTCGTTCTCACGCACGGCTTCGAGGCCGCCGAGCAGCCGTTCGGCACGCTTGGCCATGTTCTGCGCGGCGACGGCCTTGGTGGCCTTGGYGCGCATCTTGTTGGCCTGGTCCATGAGAACCTGGGCCTTCTTTTCGGCGTTGGCCCGTTCGCGCTTGCGGGCGCGTTCGTCCGTCTCGCGCTGGAGCTGGTAGCGCTTCCAGTCCATGTTGTAGATGTCGATCTGGGCACGGTTGGCGTCCAGCAGGAAGACTTTGTTCACTGTGGCCTGGAGTAATTCGGTGTCGTGACTGATCACGATCAGGCCGCCCTGGTGGTTCTTGAGGAACTCCCGGAGCCAGGCGATGGAGTCGGCGTCGAGGTGGTTGGTGGGTTCGTCGAGGAGCATGGTCTCGGCGTCGGAGTACAGGATCCGGGCCAGTTCCACACGGCGGCGCTGACCGCCGGAAAGCGTCTTGAGCGGCTGGTTCAGCAGCCGGTCCGGCAATGCGAGGTTCGAGCAGATCGACGCGGCCTCGGCTTCGGCGGCGTAACCGCCGGCCGCCAGGAACTCGGATTCGAGCCGGTCGTAGCGGTTCATGGCCTTGCGCTGGACGGTGGCGTCTTCGCTGGCCATCTCTTCATGCGCGAGCCGGAGCTTGCCGACGGCGATGTCGAGGCCGCGGGCGGACAGAATCCGGTCCCGGGCCAGCTGTTCCATGTCGGGGGTGCGAGGGTCCTGCGGCAGGTAGCCGATCTCGCCGCTGCGCGTGACTTTACCGGCGGCGGGCAGGCCTTCGCCGGCCAGCACCCGGGTCAGTGTGGTCTTGCCTGCACCGTTACGGCCGACCAGGCCGATCTTGTCTCCCTTATCGATCCGGAAGCTCACCTGGTCCATCAGCAGTCGGGCGCCGGCGCGGAGTTCGAGRTCCTGGACGGTAATCAATGCAGCTAAGGCCTTTCACAACAGGGAACGCCGCGGCACAACGGATGCAGTCTGGATGGGGCCGGGGCAGTGTGGCCGAGACGACGACCGCTACCAGTCTACCGGCAGCTGTCCTGCCGGTTGACATCGGCGGACGCCGCGGACGCTGCGAACGACGGCGGCCGGCGGCCGCCGTCGTTGCCTCCGTTTGGCGGAGCCTGCCAGAAGTACAACCTCCGCTTAGTGGAGGGCCTACAAAATGGCGGGGTTGCCGTCGCCGTATCGTCGGAAGCAAGACCCGGTGCCCTTAGGTACGCACCCCCACTTCGTGACAGGACGACCATGAGCAAGACTGACAACGGCACCGCCGAAGCCGCAATCCCGGGAACCCGGGGCACCGAATTTCCCGTCGCCGGCACCGGCCCGGCCGGCGACGCAGGCACTGCAGGACCGGACCGGCGCAGGCGGCGGTGGAACGCCACCGACCTCGGCCTGATCGCCGTGTTTGCCGCCCTGGTGGCGGTGTCCGCCGTGGTGCCGGCCATCCCGGTCGGCGCCCTCGGCGTCCCCATCACCGTTCAGACTCTTGCCGTCATGCTCACGGGCCTGGTGCTCGGAGGCGGCCGGGCCTTCGCTGCCGTCGGGCTGTACGTGCTGCTGGGTCTGGCCGGGCTGCCGATTTTCAGCGGCGGCCGCGGCGGCCTGGGTGTGCTGGCCGGCCCCTCCGCCGGCTACATCATCGCCTTCCCCCTTGCGGCCGCCGCTGTCGGCTGGCTGGCCGCCGTCGTGCTGCATCGTGTCAGCCGGAAACTGCGGGCGGTGGCCCTGTTTGCCGCCGCGATGGCCGGCAGTATTGTCTTCGTGCACACGCTTGGCATCCTAGGCCTGATGCTGAACGCGCGGCTGGATCTGTCCAAGGCTTTCCTGGCCGACCTGGTGTTCTACCCTGGCGATGTGATTAAGAACGTGCTGGCGGTCAGCATCGCCGTGGCCCTGCACAAGGCGTTTCCCGACCTCCTGGTCCGCCGCGCCCGCCCAGCCGGCGAGCCCACCGGGCGCCCGTGAGCATCATCCTTGACCGGGCAGCGGTCCGGGTGTCCATCGACGGATGCCCGGAGCCAAAAACCCTGCTCGAACCCATCACGTTGACCCTGACCGAGCGCCGGATCGGCGTGATTGGGGCCAACGGCTCGGGAAAGTCCACCCTGCTGCGGATGTTCAACGGGCTGGTTCCGCCCAGTTCCGGGACGGTGACGGTGTCCGGTGCCGACTCGGTCCGCGACGTCCGCGCGGTCCGCCGACGGGTTGGCTTTGTCTTCACCGATCCGCTCGCGCAGCTCGTGATGCCGACCGGGCGCGAGGACGTGGAACTGTCGCTGCGCCGTTCGGTGCGGAACCCGCGGGACCGGCGGGCCCAGGCCGAAGCGGTGCTGGGCCGGTTCGGGCTGCTGTCACTGGCGGACCAGAGCGTGTACGAGCTTTCCGGCGGCGAACGGCAGCTCGTGGCCCTCGCGGCCGTGCTGGCAGTCAGCCCGGACATCCTGGTCATGGACGAGCCGTCCACGCTGCTGGACCTGCGCAACCGCGAGCTGCTGCGGCGCACCCTGGCCGGGTTGGAGCAGCAGATCATCCTGTCCACGCACGACCTTGAGCTGGCTCTGGACCTGGACCGGGTGCTGGTTGTGGACGCCGGGAGGATCGTGTACGACGGCGCCGCAGCGGCCGCCGTCGAGCACTACCGGAAGCTCTGCGCTGCAGATCCGGCTCCCGTGCCGCCCGCCGGCGGAGATCCGGCACGGCCATGAGAGGCCACGGCTTCCTGCTCGCCAACTATGTGCCGGGGACGTCGCCGGTGCACCGCACACCGCTGTGGCTGAAGTTCCTGCTGGTGCTGGCGTGCGGGATGGCGTCATTCCTCGTCGCCGACTGGACCGCGGCCGCTGTGGTGCTCGCCCTGCTGTGTGGGGTCTATCTGGCCAGCGGGGCCGGGCTGCGCCGCCTGCTCCGGGCGCTTCGGCCGGTCCTGCCGGTGCTGGGCGTGCTCGGCGTGTTCCAGTGGTGGCAGCTCGGCGGACCGACGGCGGCGCGGATCGTCCTGAACATTTTGGTCTGCGTCGTGGCGGCGTCGATCCTGACGGCCACCACACAGGTCCAGACTCTGTTGGATGGCGTCGCTGCCCTGGCCAGCCCGTTCCGCCGGTTCGGCGCAGACCCGGAACGGTTTGCGCTGACGATTGCCATCATGCTCCGCAGCATTCCCTTCATCGCGGGTGCGTATGCCGATGTGCGCGACTCTGCCCGGGCCCGCGGCCTGGACCGGAATCCCCGTGCTCTGGTGCTGCCGGTGTTCATCACGACTGTGGCGTTTGCCCGGCAAACCGGCGACGCCCTGACAGCCCGTGGCCTGGGCGACGCGGAGGACCAGGACTAGGGCGGGGTTGGCTGAACAGGGCCCGGGACATGCCCCTTGCTGCGGCCCAGCGATGAGCATGCTCTCCCCTGTCCGCGGCCGGTGCACATATCTGCACTATGTCCAGCCACGGCGCCCAGCAATGAGCATGTCCCACGGGGCCGGCGCCCAGCAATGAGCATGTCCCACGGGGCCGGCGCCCAGCAATGAGCATGTCCCCCGGGGCCCTACCGGAGCGACCGGTACTCGAACAGCGCCGCCGTTCCCATCCCGCCGGCAATGCTGATCATGGCCAACGCCAAGGTGCCGTCCGCAGGGTTCCGGCGGGCCTGGGCCAGGAGCCGGGTGACGAGCACCGCGCCGGAGGCGCCGTAGGCGTGGCCCAGGGCGAGGGCTCCGCCGTCGAGGTTGGCGCGCTCCGGGTCAATGCCCAATTCATCGAGGCAGGCCAGTGTTTGGGAGGCGAATGCCTCGTTGAACTCGACCAGCCCGAGTTCTCCGGACGCTACGCCGGAGTCCGCGAGGAGGCGTTGGGCCGCTGCGGCTGCCCCCATCCCCAGCAGCACCGGGTCCACGCCGGCCGTGTCCGTGCCGAGAACCAGCAGCCCGTCGCGCGCTCCGAACTCCCCTGCCCGGGCCATCGAGGTGATCACGACGGCCGCGGCCCCGTCCGCATCGAAACACGAGTTCCCCGCGGTTACCGTCCCGCCGGGAACGAACGCGGCGGGGAACCGGGCCAGCACGGCGGGCGTGAGGGACCGCCGAGGCCCGTCGTCGGAACCCACGGGACCCGCGGGGCCGGCCAGCGGAACCCTCTCCCCGTCGAACGCACCGGCCGCAGCGGCCTCGAGGGCGCGACGGTGGCTGCGCAGCGCAAAGTCGTCCTGCCGTTGCCGCGGAATGCCGCAACTGGCGGCAACGTTTTCGGCGGCCTCGCCCATGTCAGGGTCCCCATGGCGGAGGGGCGCGAACTGGGCCCGGCCAAAGAAGTCCGGCTCGCCGTCGGGGCCCGGCCGCGCCCGGAGCGGTGCCGTGCTGATGCTCTCCACCCCGCCGGCGAGGTACACGCCCCCGCCGCCGGACGCCACCAGCCGCGACGCCAGCACGATGGCGTCGAGCCCGGAACCGCACTGCCGGTCCACGGTCAGCCCGGGGACGCTCACGGGCAGCCCGGCCTCGAGGGCTGCGAGCCGGGCAACATTGCCGCCGCCGCCCACGGCGTTGCCGACCACCACGTCCGCCACCAGTTCAGTCGGGACGTCCACAACGCTGAGCAGGCTGCGCAGTACCGGCGCGAGCAGTTCGTGGGCTTGCAGCGTCTTCAGCGTTCCGTGCGCGCGGCAGATCGGAGTGCGCAGCGCAGCGATGATGACGGGCTGCCGGTCCGCCGGCACCGATCCGGCCCGGCGCAGCCCGCGCACCATTGGCATCCGGGACGGGGTCTGGGTCTCAGCCAAGGCGCCGGACGCGCGGATCGTTACGGGCGATCCACTCAAGCAGCAGCGGACGGCTTAGCTTGCCGCGGTCCGTGAGCGGCAACTCCCCCAGCAGATAGTAATCCAGCGGCCGCTTGTTCCGGGCCAGCTGACCCTCGACGCCCGTCTTCAGCTGGGTGGCCGTCACGCCGCCGTGGGAGGCCAGCACGGCCGCCACGACGCGCTGGCCGCGGAGATCATCCGGCTGCCCCGCGGCCACGGCCGCCGCAACCCCGGGCACGGACGCGAGGCACAGCTCCACCTCGTGCGGGTACACGTTGGTCCCCGCGGTGATGATCATGTCCGAACGGCGGCCCAGCAGGTGCAGCGTTCCGTCGGACAGGTAGCCCTGGTCGCCCACCGTGAACCAGCCGTCGAAGCACTGCAGCGCCTCGCCGTCGTCGCCCCACAGGTATCCGTCGCTGACCATGCCGCCGCGGACGCAGACGTTGCCGTCCACCCCGTCCGGAACCGGCGCCCCGGCGCCGTCCAGGATCCTGATCTCAACGCCCGGGAATGCCTTGCCGATACCGGTGCCGATCCCGGCGCCCCCCGATGCCGGGGATTCGCCCGGCCGCAGGCCGGCACCGGCGACGAAACTGAGCTCCGCGGCGCCGTGGTACTCGAAGATCGTGGCGTTGGGGGCCCAACGGCGGGCGGCCTCCAGCGTCCGTGTGTCCAGCTTGGAGCCGGAGCAGATGATGCTCCGCAGGCCGGAGGCGTCCACGCCGCCGGACACACCGCGCTCGCTGAGCAGCCGCAGCATGGTGGGGACCAGGACCAGGCGGGTGATGCCGTCGTGACTGACCGCCGCGTGCGCGTCGCCGACGTCGAAGTGTTCCAGGGTATGGAACTCGGAGCCGGCGTACAGGCACTCGGCGAGGGCATAGAGGTTGAGGCTGGCCGCGAGCGGCCCCGGCGCGAGCGTCCGGTCGTGGGCGGCCAGGCCGAAGAACTCCACCGACGACTCGAAGGACTGCTGCCAGGAGCGCCGCGACCGGCTGAACGCCTTCGGCAGCGCCGTGGTTCCGGAGGTCAGACCGATCAAAAAGGGCGATTCCGGCACTCCATCGCTGAGCGCCGGAGCGAGGCCAAGCTCCAGCTCAGAACCCGCGTCCGCGCTGTTGGCGGGGACCGCCTCCGCGATCCGTGCGGTGAGGCCGTCCAGGAGCTGCCGGGGCCAGGCGGGGTCCAGCACGGCGCAACGGCGGCTACCAGCCACGGCCGCAGCGAAGGYCACCGCAAAGTGGGTCGAGTTGCGCTCGGTCAGGACCGTCACCGCCGGGGTGACCGGCACGAGGTCTTCGGCGGCGTCCCGGAGCTCGGCCCAGCTCAGGCGCTTACCCGCCACCACGACGGCGGTGGCGTCGGGGCGTTCATCGGCCCAGCGCTGGAGTCTGTCGAGAAAAGGCATCGGGGCAACTTTACCGGGGACGGGGTACCTTGCGGGCGGCAGACGATATTGTGACAGCATGAGCTTCAACGACAACGTCCAGCTGGACCCGTCCCAGGTCCAGGACCGCCGGGGCATGGGACGCGGCACCAAGATCGGCGGCGGGATCGGTGGCGGCATCGTGTTGCTGCTGGCGGCGCTGTTCGGCATCAATCCCAGCCTCCTTGAAGGGCTCACCGGCACCACGCCGGACCAGTCGCAAAGCCAGGGCACGGCGCCCGCGTGCAAGACCGGCGCGGACGCCAATGCACGACTCGATTGCCGGATCAACGGCACGGTGAACAGTCTTAATGCGTTCTGGCCGGCGTACCTGGCCAAATACGGCAAGAAGTATCCGCAGCCCGAGACCGTGATCTTCAGCAATTCCACGAACACCGGCTGCGGGGCCGCGACGTCGGAGGTGGGGCCGTTCTACTGCCCGGTGGACAAGACGGCGTATTTCGACCCCGGATTCTTCCAGGAGCTCGTGGACCGCTTCGGTTCCTCCGGCGGGCCGCTGGCGCAGGAGTACGTGGTGGCGCATGAGTTCGGCCACCACATCCAGAATCTGCTTGGCACCATCGACCGCGCGCAGCAGGATCCCCAGGGTCCCGCGTCCGGCGGGGTGCGGGTGGAACTCCAGGCGGACTGCTACGCGGGCCTGTGGGTCCGCTACGCCACCACCACGAAGGACCCGACTTCGGGCCAGCCGTTCCTCGCGCCGTTGAAGGACCAGGACCTGCAGGATGCCCTGTCCGCAGCCTCCGCGGTGGGTGATGACCGGATCCAGAAGGCCGCCACCGGCCGGGTCTCACCGGAGTCCTGGACCCACGGCTCCAGCGCGCAACGGCAGAAGTGGTTCTATCAGGGCTACAAGACCGGCGACATCAACCAGTGCGACACCTTCAAGGTTGCCACCCCGTAGCGCCAAAACCTCATCCGCTGCTCCGCAACTGCCCTTATGGCGTGTCTAAAGG
>NZ_JBFRFD010000120.1:0-8101 GCF_052114645.1 Arthrobacter sp. 2YAF22_2 | reverse complement strand
CGGCTACTGTCTCATCGGCGGCCTCGTCGGCAGCGTCGGATTCGGGCGCAGCAGACACAGCCTCGGACTCTTCCGCGGTTTCCACCGCGGCGTCCTGGCCCTTATCCAGCTCAGTCTCAGTTA
Organism: Arthrobacter sp. 2YAF22_2; assembly: GCF_052114645.1. Lineage (NCBI taxonomy): Bacteria > Bacillati > Actinomycetota > Actinomycetes > Micrococcales > Micrococcaceae > Arthrobacter > Arthrobacter sp. 2YAF22_2. The sequence goes on along the minus strand of NZ_JBFRFD010000120.1, from coordinate 7,978 downwards.
CCTCGAGCTCCTGCTCAGACACTTGGTCTCCTGCTTCCTCATTGCGAACATGCCTATTTAAATGACTCAATTCCGCAGACCCCACGGAAGCTCCGGCTTGCCGGAGCTCCACGCAGTCTGCGGACCGGTCGCCTTAGTGGTCCGTGGCGCCTGTTCCACCGAAGACCCAGCTCACTCCGGTCCCGAAGGCCAGGTCCAGCAGGGTGACGATCACCATCATGATGACCACGAACACCAGCACGACGAGCGTGTAGTTGATCAGTTCCTTGCGGGTCGGTGCGACGACCTTCTTCAGTTCACCGATGACCTGGCGGACGAAGAGTGCAATCCGAGCGAAGAATCCTGCCCTGGGGGCATTCTTGGCGGGGCGGCCTTTGGAGCTGCTGGCAGCTGTTTCGGTCACCTGATCCTCACTCATCCTCGCGATGTCGGATACCCGGCTCTGAACTGAACCATGGTTGCTGCGCCTGCTCCGGTGATACCCCCGGAACAGCTTGCGCAGGGCAGACAGGACTCGAACCTGCAACCTGCGGTTTTGGAGACCGCTGCGCTACCAATTGCGCCACTACCCTATGGATCGAAAACCGGTCAGGCTGCGCTTTTCCGCAGGCCTCCCTGAGGCGCACGCCATCATCGTGTTTTCAACACCGGAGAACCAGTCTACGCAACAACTGCGCCCACGTCGAACCGGCCCTCCAGATCCTTACCTGCCGGCGGAAATCGGTACACTCGGCAGCCACTTTCCCGCGTCGGGTCACATTCGCGACCCGGGCACCCCGGAGGATCCGCTGAACAGCATAGAGTAGATTCCGTCGAATCCCACAACCAGCCACGAGCTGCCGCGAAGATCGGACCCGCAATGCCCGCCGCCCGCATTTCCCAGCGCATATCCGCCATAGCCGAATCCGCCACACTGGCTGTCGATGCCAAGGCGAAGGCGTTGAAGGCGGCCGGCCGGCCTGTCATCGGCTTCGGCGCCGGCGAACCTGACTTCCCGACTCCCGGCTACATCGTCCAGGCCGCCATCGAGGCCGCCAGCCAGCCGAAGTACCACCGCTACTCCCCCGCCGGCGGCTTGCCCGAGCTGAAGCAGGCGATTGCCGAGAAGACCTTCCGGGACTCCGGCTACCGGGCTGAGGCGTCCCAGGTGCTGGTAACCAACGGCGGCAAGCAGGCCGTATACAACACCTTCGCCACGCTGCTGGATYCGGGCGACGAGGTGATTCTGCCGACGCCGTTCTGGACCACCTACCCGGAGGCAATCCGGCTGGCGGGCGGCGTTCCGGTGGAGGTTTTCGCCGGCCCGGAGCAGGGCTATCTGGTGACAGTGGAACAGTTGGAGGCGGCGCTCACGGAGCGCACCAAGATCCTGCTCTTCGTTTCCCCATCCAACCCCACCGGCGCCGTTTATTCCCCCGAGCAGGTCAAGGAGATCGGCCAGTGGGCCGCCGCCAAGGGCCTCTGGGTGGTCACCGACGAGATCTACGAGCACTTGACGTATGACGGCGTTCCGTTCACCTCGATCGCTACCGCGGCGCCCGAGCTGGGCGACAAGGTGGTCATCCTCAACGGCGTCGCAAAGACCTACGCCATGACCGGCTGGCGCGTGGGCTGGATGATCGGTCCGGCCGATGTCATCAAGGCCGCCACCAACCTGCAGTCGCATGCCACTTCCAACGTTTCGAACATCCCCCAGGTTGCCGCCCTCGCCGCGGTGTCCGGTCCGCTGACCGCCGTCGACGAGATGAAGGTGGCCTTCGACCGCCGCCGGAAGGCCATTGTGGCCGGGCTCAACGCGATCGACGGCGTGGACTGCCCCACGCCCAAGGGCGCGTTCTACGTGTACGCCGACGTCCGCGCGCTGCTGGGCAAGGAGTTCCCCACCGCGAACGGCCCGGTCCGGCCCGCGACCTCGGCCGAGCTGGCCGCGTTGATCCTCGATGAGGTGGAGGTCGCCGTGGTCCCGGGTGAGGCCTTCGGCCCGTCAGGCTACCTGCGGCTTTCCTACGCACTGGGCGATGACGACCTCGCGACCGGCGTCGGCCGCCTCCAGGATTTCCTCGGCAAAGYCAAGTAACAGCCCTCCCGCACATCCGGCCGGCGTGAGACCAACGCTCCCGTATCCGTGACTCACGGCTGCGGGAGCGTCGGTCTGATTCCGGCAAGAACTGCGGGAGCGTCGGTCGGATTCCGGCAGGAACTGCGGGAGCGTCGGATGGCGGCCTAGAGGAGGCGGCGCTCCGCGGCCCAGCGGGTCAGTTCGTGCCGGCTGGAGAGTTGGAGTTTGCGCAGTACGGCCGAGACGTGGGTTTCGACCGTCTTGATGGAGATGAACAGCTCCTTGGCAACTTCCTTGTAGCTGTAGCCGCGCGCGATCAGCCGCATCACCTCGAGTTCGCGGGCCGACAGCCGGTCGAGTTCGTCGTCCGCGATGTCCGCCGGGGCGGTCCCGAAGGCGTCGAGGACGAAGCCGGCCAGCCGCGGGGAGAAGACCGCGTCGCCGCCCGCCACGCGGCGCACCGCGTCGCTGATCTGGGCTCCGGAAATGGTCTTGGTGACGTAGCCCCGTGCGCCGGCGCGGATTACGGCAACGACATCCTCGGCGGCGTCGGAAACGCTCAGCGCCAGGAACCTGATGCTGCCCAGCAGCGGGGCGGAGCCGGCCAGCACCTCCCGTCCGCCGCCGCCCAGTCCGCCGGGCAGGTGGACATCCAGCAGGACGACGTCGGGCCGCGTCTGGGCGATGACTGCGACCGCTTCTTCCACGGTTCCTGCCTCGCCGACGACGACGATGGCGGGGTCCAGGTCGGCCTTCAGTCCGGACCGGAAGATGGCGTGGTCGTCGACGATTACAACGCGGGTGGCTGCGGGTATGCTCGGGGCTCCGCCGCTGTCGACTGGCTGGCTGCTCACTGGTTGTCCTCTCGGTTGGTGTCGGCCGCTCCGTGCGTTCCGTTGGTTCCGGCCGCGGCGGCCGCGAGCGGCAGCCGCAGTCGTACCTCGGTACCGTCGGGGCTGCTCACGATGGTCGCCGTGCCGCCGTGGCGCCGCATCCGTCCGATCATAGATTGCCGGACCCCCAGGCGGTCCGCCGGGATGGACGCCGGATCGAAGCCCGGCCCGCGGTCCTTCACGAAGACTTCGGCGGCGTCGTCCGTGACCTCCAGATACACCGAGACGGCGCCTCCGCCGTGGCGGGCCGCGTTGAGCATCGCCTCGCGCGCCGCCTGGACCAGGGCTTCGAGGCGTTCGTTCATAGCGCAGTCCCCCACGGTCACGACCTCCACGGCGTGCCCCAGCGAGTCCTCCACGTCCGCAGCCGCCGTCTGGATCCCGGTGGAGAGCCGGCCCGAGTCCCGGCCCGGATCCCGGTAGAGCCACCCCCGCAACTCCCGCTCCTGCGCCCGGGCGAGCCGGACGACGTCGTGCTCGCTGCCGGCACGCCGCTGGATCAGCGCCAGTGTCTGCAGCACCGAGTCGTGCAGGTGGGCGGCGATCTCGGCCCTTTCGGTGGCACGCACCAGACCTGCTCGTTCGGCCTCCAGGTCGCGCCAGAACTTCAGGCCCCAGGGCAGCAGCACCAGCGCCACCCCGCCCAGGACTGCGACGGAGGCCAGCAGCGCGAGCCAGGTCTGCTCCCAGGAGCCCGAGCCGGAGACCATCAGCAGCACCCCGGCGACCACCAGGCCGAGGCCGGCCGCGAGCCGGGCCCAACCGCCGGCCTGATCCGCCTTGGTTTTGTCCACAATGCCCGCGCGCCGGGTCTCGTCCAGCTGCATCCAGGCGATCGCGGCGCCGCCAAGGATCGCCGCCACCGGGATCAGTGTGCCCAGCGGGACGTCCAGGCCGAAGAGCCGCGCGATCAGGATCCCGGCCGCCAGCAGCAACCCCGCGCCGAGCAGGATTTCCTTGCCGAACGGCATTCCCGGGAACCGCGTCCGCCAGGTACCGGCCGGGGCGCCAGCATGGCCGCCGGCGAACGTCTCGCCCACGGCGGGACCACTCACCGCCGGGGCGATTGGCGACGCCGGCTGCCGGGCGTTGCGTTTGGCGCTCTCGTCCGCGGTGGGGACCATGATCCAGAGCCAGGCATAGAACACGACGCCGGCCCCGCCCGCGAGCGCCGCCACCACCATGCCCACCCGGACCATCCGCACCGGCCAGCCGAGATGGTTCGCGAGGCCGCCGCACACGCCGGCGATCACCCGGTTGCTGCTGCGGGCCAACGGCGGGCGGGAAACAGCTGTAGTCATAGGTCAATCCAAGCACGGACGGGGGTTCCCCGGAGCAGCTTTCGGGCCGAACCGGGGGCCGCTCAGGGATCGTTCAGGGTCTTCCCCAGTAGAGCGCGAGCAGCCGCGGGCGGGAGGATCGAGGTATGAATCCGCACACTCCGCACCCAGATGAAGACCCGAGCGCTTTAGGCCGTCCGGAAAGCAGTCCGGACGCCACTTCCGGCGGCTCCGCCGAAAACCCCACGCCACCCGGCGCACCGTCCGGGGAGGCCCCGCCCCTCTACCCGCCCGGCGGTCCGTACCCGGCACAGGCCGGGGCCACTCCGCCGCCGTACATGCCGCCGCCCTACGCCCCGCCGCCCTACAGCAGCGCACCGCCGGCGCCGGGCGCGCAGCCGCAGAACTTCTTCGACTGGATCCGCAGCCACGGCATCTACCGGGGCCGCGAGCGCTGGGTCGGCGGCGTCGCCAGCGGCATCGCCCAGCGGCTCGGAGTCGACCCGCTGATCGTGCGCGGCATCCTGATCGTCCTGACCGTGTTCGCCGGCGTCGGCGTCCTGCTCTACGGGCTCGCGTGGGCCTTCCTGCCGGAACCCGACGGACGCATCCACGTCCAGGAGGCGGCCGCGGGCCGCTGGAGCACGGGAATGACGGGCGCCCTGATCACCACCGTGATCGGGTTCCCCAGCCTGGGCACCGGCGTTTGGGGGTGGGACCGCTACGGCTTCGGCGCCTTCGTTTGGACGGTGTTCTGGGTTGGCGGTGCGATCTACGTCATCTACTACCTGACCCAGCGGAACAAGGCACGCCACGGGGCCCCCATCCCCGTCCACCCCGGCGCGGGCCAGGACACCGGCGGTTACAGTCCTTCCGGCGGTGCGCCCGGCAGCGGGACCGTCAATGCGGCCACCCTCGGCGACACCGCCCGCGGCAGTGCCGGCTGGCCGGCGCCGTCGGATACTCCTCCTCCGCCCTACGGCGACGGGTACGGTGCTGGCGGGTACGGCGGCGGATACGGCCAGGCACAGCAGCAGGCGCCCGCGCCGAGGGCTCGGCATCTGGGGCCGGGCGCCCCCGCCGTGGCCGTCACGGTAGGCCTCGCCCTCCTGGTGGGCGGCGGCATCAAGGCCCTCGAGGCCGCACACGTGATCGATCTCGGCACCTCAGGCAACGCCGTCGTGTGGGCCAGCGGCGCGGCCGTGCTGGGGCTGGGGATCCTCGTTTCCGGGCTCCGTGGCCGGACGGCCGGCATCCTGGGGTTCTTCGCCGTCGTCGCACTGATCATTGGCGGCATCTTCAACCTGGTTCCCAACGCGGACCGTGCCCGTTTCCAGAACGTCGACTGGAGCCCGGTAAGCATTGAGCAGGCCCGGGACGGATTCGACCTTACCGGCGGGGCCGGCACCGTGGACCTGACAAAAATGAACCTGAGTGCGCCGCTGGTGGCAGACCTCGTGGTCCGGGTCGATGCCACCGCGAGCAACGTGACGGTGGCCATCCCGAGCGCGGTCCCGGTGCAGGTCCAGGCGGACATGACGATGGGCAACTTCAATGACGGCCGCGGCGACCACGGCGGCACCACGACCCAGCAGAGCAACTACAACACGGACAAGGCCGGCGGCCGGCTGATCGTCAAGATCTCGGGGACTTTCAGCAATATCACCGTGAAGGAAGGGAACTGACATGAGCAGCTACGATCCGGCAGCGGAATCGAAGGAATCCCCGGCGGTGGCCGAGACGTCCGGCAGCCCGCGTGCCCGGGTGGGCACTGTGGTCTGGGGTCTGGTCGTCCTGGCCCTGGCGGCGTTGACCATCATCTCCCGGCTCGGCCTCATCGCCTTGAACGGAACCTACGTGCTGATCGGCCTGATGATCGGGGCCGGTGCAGCACTGGTGATCGGCGGCGTGCTGTCCGGGCGCGGGCGTGACAAAGACACTACGACAGGGAAGTCTTGACCCATGGATAAGTTCTTCAGCATCGTCCGGGGCCTCGGCCTGAAACGCGGTCCGCAGCGCTGGCTGGGCGGAGTCTGCGGCGGGATCGCCGCCAAGCTGAACGTCGACGTCGCGTACGTCCGGATCGCGTATCTGCTGTTCGCCCTGCTCCCCGGACCCGCCTTCGTGTTCTACCTGGCTGCCTGGCTGCTCCTGCCGGACCAGCGGAACGCGATTATCGCGGAGTCCTTCCTCGAGCGGCGCGCCGGCAGGCCCTGAGCCGGACCGCCGCGCCGACGCGCCTACGCCYAGTGCCCCTGCCTACCAGGCCGGGGCATTGGGCGTTGAGCATAGGTAACGGTTGTGTGCTGCCCCACATCCGCCAGTAGACTTCCAGGTGAGCTCAGCGTGGCGCTCTGCCTGTACCCCTTCGAACCAGGATTTGAGCCGAGACATGAAAATTGGAATCCTCACCAGCGGCGGAGACTGCCCGGGGCTGAATGCCGTCATCCGCGGGGTCGTCCTTAAGGGAATTGCGGTCCACGGCCAGGAATTCGTGGGGTTCCTGGACGGCTGGCGCGGCGTGGTCGAAGCCGACGTGATCGATATCCCCCGCACCCTGGTCCGCGGCATCGCAAAGCAGGGCGGAACCATTCTCGGCACGTCCCGGACCAACCCGTTCGAGAACAACGGCGGCCCCGAGGTTATCAAGGCCAACATGGATCGGCTCGGCATCGACGCCATGATCGCGATCGGCGGCGAAGGCACCCTGGCGGCGGCGAAGCGGCTCACCGACGCCGGCCTGAAAATCGTGGGGGTGCCCAAAACGGTCGACAACGACCTGGACGCCACCGACTACACCTTCGGCTTCGATACCGCCGTCGAGATCGCCACCGAGGCCATAGACCGGCTCCGAACCACCGGGGAATCGCACCACCGGACCATGATCGCCGAGGTGATGGGCCGCCATGTGGGCTGGATCGCCCTGCACGCCGGCATGGCCTCCGGCGCCCATGCCATCCTGATCCCGGAGCAAAAGGCCTCGATGGAACAGATCACCGACTGGGTCCTCTCGGCCCGCGACCGTGGCCGCGCCCCGCTGGTCGTCGTCGCGGAAGGCTTCGTGCCCGAGGGCCAGGAATCCCCGCACTCCGAGCGCGGACTGGACACCTTCGGCCGGCCGCGGCTGGGCGGCATCGCCGAACTGCTGGCGCCCGAACTGGAGGCCCGGACCGGCATCGAGACCCGGGCCACCGTGCTGGGACATATCCAGCGCGGGGGTGTCCCGACCGCTTTTGACCGGGTCCTCGCGACCCGCCTCGGCCTGGCCGCCATCGACTCGGTCGTCGAAAAGCGCTGGGGAACCATGGTGTCGCTGAACGGCACCGACATTGTCCATGTCGGCTTCGACGCTGCGCTCGGCAACCTCAAGAGCGTGCCGCAGAACCGTTACGACGAGGCTGCGGTCCTCTTCGGCTAAGGCGGCAGGGCGCCGCGGGGCTGGGTAGGGTTGAATCATGACTCTTGAGCCCGGTTCCGCTGAAATCATCCAGCTCGCGTGGGCACGCCGGCTGGGCTTCGACGACGGCGCGTTCGGCGCCGCCGCGGGCCGCCGGCTCACCCGCGCCGATGAGGCGGCCCGTTCCGTGCAGTTTCTCCGCCTCTTTGGCAGCTCCGCCCTCGTCGGGCCGCAATGGGCGCTGGACGCGGCCGCCGGATATCCCGACGAGGAGCTGGCACAGCACGTCACCCTGCTAACCATCACCCGGCGGCACGGCGGCCACGGACTGGGCGCCGCCGCGTTGTTC
>NZ_JBFRFD010000119.1:0-8110 GCF_052114645.1 Arthrobacter sp. 2YAF22_2 | reverse complement strand
GGCCACAGCAAACCCCTTTCGGCGTGTGCGATCGGCGGCGTCAGGGGTTGTCGGTGTGGTGCTCACGGGCGGTGCTGCCTTTCCCGGCGTCCGGGCGCGGAGTCCGGCGTTTCGGTGATGATCTTGTAGATGACGACGCCGATCGCGGCCAGCACGACGGCGCCGAGCAGTATTGCCCACAGGAGCGGTTGCGCAGCGATACCGGCGGCGAACCAGTCCTGTACTCCGGTGACCGTCGACGTCACGGGTGACACCGCGATCGGGTCCAGCAGTTCCTTTACCCAGTAATAGGCCAGGTAGGCCCCTGAGAGGCTCAAGGTGATTCCCGAAAGGGCAGCCAGCCAGCGCCCTGCGGTCCGGGCACGGCGCACGGCGGCCGAGCCGAGCGTGGTGGTGACGACGGCGGCGGCAGTCACGAACAGCCCCATGCCCAGGGCGTAGGCAAGATAGGTGGCGAGGCCGGCTTGGAATCCCTGGCCGGCGACGGAGCCGGCTACGGCGGCCAGGAACAGCGGCAGGGAACAGCTCAGAGAGCCTGTTGCGTAGGCCACCCCGTAGACCGCCATGGCCAGCACTGACCGCCGCGTGCGGAAACGGGGGGCGGACAGGTGCAGCGCGGGTGCGCGGCCGAGCAGGGTGGAGATTCCGGCGCCGGCCATTGCGATGCCGACGGCGGCCATGACCCAGGGCAGCCAGCCGGTGGCCAACCGGGCGCCCTCTTCGACCAGCAGCCCGAGCACGCCGAAGACGGTGACGAAACCGGCACTGACACAGGCGCCGGCCAGCAGACCCCGGGTGATCCGCGCGGTCCCGGAGGCGGCCGTGGGACCCGTGGCGTCAGGTGCGCCGGTGAAGAGGGCAAGGTAGGCGGGGAGCATCGGGAAGCCGCAGGGGTTCAGGGCCGCGGCAAGGCCGAGGGTGAAGGCGTAGAGGACCGGTCCGGCCTGGTTCGCGGTGACCACGTCAGTGCCCGGACCCGGTGCGCCGGTGCAGCGACTCCAGGTAAGCGTTGTAGTCCATCAGGTCGGTGTTGCCGTCACGGGCGGCGCGGCGCTCGGCGGCGCGGGTCGCGCGCTGGTCCGATTTTTGCCATTTGGCCACGAGCGCGCCCAGAACGAGGAGGGTCGGAAGTTCGGTGAATGCCCAGGCGATTCCGCCGCCGGCGGCCTGGTCCGCCAGCGGGGAGACGTGCCATCCGGCTATCGGCCGGGCGTAGAACGTGACCATCAGGGAGGTGGACATCATGACCACGACGCCGAAGAAAGCGTGGAACGGCGCCGTGGCGGCCAGTTCCAGGACGGGCAGGACGGGGCCCGCAACGCGGCGGAATCCGCGGGTGGGGTTCCGGGGCGACGGGTCGACGCCGATGATCCCCCAGAAGTACAGAAACCCGACGATCAGGAAGTGCACGAGCATCAGGTTGTGCCCCCACCAGGTGCCCATGAGGTAGTCGAAGGCCGGGGTGAAATACAGGCCGTACAGGCTCATGATGAACAGCGCGAAGGTCACGCCCGGATGCATCAGGAAGGCGGCGGCCTTGGTATGGAGCAGCCAAATAACGCCCCGCCGGGCGCCCCCGCGCGGTCCGGCTCCTGCCGGGAGGGCCCGCAGCAGCAGCGTCACCGGGGCGCCGAGGACCAGGAACACCGGGGCGAGCATGTTAAGGACCATGTGCTGGATCATGTGGATGCTGAAGAGCTCCATGCCGTAGCCCTCGATCCCTGTCGCGGTGACGAGCAGGACCGTGCCCAGCCCCAGAAGCCACCAGATGGTTCGGGCAGGGGGCCACCGGACGCCCCGGCGGTGGAGAACGACGGCGCCCCACCCGTACAACCCCAGCAGGATGAGGACGATTAACGGCAGGAGCGGAACGGGCTGGGGGTGCCAGGCCAGCACTCGTGCCAGGGTCGGAGGCTGGACCGGCATCCACATTGGCCCGCTCATCATCACGCCCGGATCTCCGGCACCCGGGACCGGCAGACCGACGTCCGGCGACACCCCTAGATCCCCAGGATGAGGGTCTCGTCCGCGGAAGGCTCGCCCGCGGCCCGGGCGAAAACCTCGAACCCGGCCCGCACCGCGTCCAAGTCCGCGGCGGAGAGTTTCTCAAGAACCACCGAGATCTCCCGCCGGCGCGCGCCGGTGACCTCAGCGTAAACGCGTTCGCCCTTCTCCGTCAGGGAAACGATGACCTCGCGGCGGTTATCGGGGCTGGCCGAGCGTGCAACGAGGCCCCCGGCGACCATCCTGTCGGCGAACCGGCTGAAGCTGGACTGACTGGCCCCCAGGTGGAGAGCAAGTTCGCCCATCCGCAGCGGCCCGAAGTTGGACAGGACCACAAGGACCCGGAACTGAGGCAGCGTCACGGCGTCCATCACCGGCGCCAGCGACCGGGCGATAACGCCCAGCACGGCACGGGAAGCAGTCAGTGTGCTCTCGAGCGCATCACGATGACGCGCAGCCGTGGGGTCCACGGATGGATTGCCGGACGCAATGGTAGTGTTCATACTTGTCATACTACATATATTGTCTCAAATCATGAATTGGAGTTTCCTTTGACCGCGCAGCACGCTGCCTCCCGCCGTCAGCCGGACCGGGCCGCCTTCCTCCAGAGGAAGTTCGCCGGCTCGTCCTACCAGCTGGTGGCCATGGCGGTCCTCGTGGGGGCCGGTGCCGGACTGGCGGCTGTGGCCTTCCGATGGCTGATCACAGCGGCCACCTTGTTCTTCAGCGGCACCGGGGACTATTCGGCCGTTCAGGGTGACCGGGCTCATCCGTGGCTGCCGTGGCTGGGAGGCCTGTTCGTGGTTCTGGCCCCTGTGGCCGGCGGTCTGTTGTACGGGCCGCTGGTCCAGCGCTTCGCCCCGGAGGCGCGTGGCCACGGCGTCCCGGAGGTCATGTATGCCGTGAGCCAGCACGGCGGACGCATCAAGGGCCGGGTTGCCGTTGTCAAGGCGCTGGCGTCGGCCGTCTGCATCGGCTCGGGAGGGTCCGTCGGCCGGGAGGGGCCGATCGTGCAGATCGGTTCGGCCCTGGGGTCCTGGCTTGCTCAGGCGGTCAGGTTGCCCGAGTCCCGGGTCCGGGCGCTGGTGGCCTGCGGCGCTGCCGGTGGGATTGCCGCAACCTTCAACGCCCCGATCGCCGGGGTGTTCTTCGCCCTTGAGCTGCTGCTCGGGGACTTCGCCGCGGGCGCCTTCGGCCCGGTGGTGCTTGCCTCGGTCACCGCCTCGATCATCGGCAGGGCGTTTCTGGGCAATGCGGCTTTTTTGCAGCTGCCCGGCTTCAACATCTCCTCGGCTGCCGAGTACCCTTTGTTCATACTGCTGGGCTTGCTCTCCGCCGTGACCGGCATCGGTTTCACCCGGATTCTGTACAAGGTCGAGGACCTGTGTGATTGGGGCTGGCGGGGTCCGGATTGGCTGCGCCCCGTCGCCGGGGGTTTGCTGCTGGGGGTGCTGCTGCTGGTGCTGCCTCAGATGTACGGTGTTGGCTACCCGGTCCTCCAGACCGGGGTCGCGGGCGGCTACGCGGTCGGATTTCTCGCCCTCCTGCTCGTGGGAAAAATTCTCGCCACCAGCTTGACCATTGGTATTGGCGGCTCCGGCGGCGTGTTCGCACCGTCCCTGTTTATAGGCGCCATGCTGGGAGCCGCGTTCGGAGAGGTCGCCGGTTTCCTCAATCCCGCCCTCCACGGGCAGGTGGGCGCCTTCGCCCTGGTCGGGATGGGAGCCGTGTTCGCCGGCGCAGCCCGGGCATCGATCACCGCGGTAATCATCATGTTCGAACTCACCGGCGAATACTCCATCATCCTGCCCCTGATGCTGGCTATCGTCGTCGCGTCCGGGGTCTCCAAAGTCCTGTCCAGGGACACCATCTACACCCTCAAGCTGCGCCGCCGCGGCATTGACCTCGAACGCCACCCCGGCACCGAGGTGCTGCGCGGCACGCTCGTCGGGTCCATCATGGTCACCGGCTTGCAGCCACTGCCGAAGGACATGTCGGTCGCCGAAGGAGCCCGACGGTTGCTCGCCGATGGACGTCTGGCCCTGCCGGTAACGGACCAGCAGGGCCAGTTGGCCGGAGTGGTCACCGTGCACTCCCTCTCCGAGATCCTCAGCAACGATGAGGACCAGGACCGGCTGCTGCTCTCTGACATCGCCGAAATGCCCGCCACCGTCCTACCCACCGCGAGCCTGGAATCCGTTCTGGATACGGTCCTGGAGTCCTCGACCAGCGCAGGCGTTCCGGTAACCGATGACACCGGCATCCTGCGGGGCTGGCTAGATCAGGCAGCTGTCCTGCGCATCCTGTCCGTTCCCGGCGCTGGAGGGTCTCGGCCGCCCGGAACGTGATCCCCTTGCCCCGGCTATCACGGCCCGGTCCAGATAAGCGGGCCACCACAGAGAGGTAATTGCTATTGCTGAAAATGAGAACGGTCCTGGGGAAGTTTCTTCTCTTTCTGGGTGTCAGTGCATTGTGCGGTGTTCTGGGTGCCGGACTCGTAGTCCCCGCCGCGGCGGTGGCGGGGTCGGCGGCAGGGTTCTCGGCCGGGCTTATCGGAGACCTGCCCGCTGAGCTGAAGATTGACACTCCCGCCCAGACCACCACCGTCCTGRCCAGCGACGGATCGGTCATTGCCACCTTCTTTAGTCAGAACCGGGACAGCGTGGCACTGGATCAGATGTCGCCCTTCATCCGGAATGGCATCGTCGCTGTCGAGGACGCCCGGTTCTACGAGCACGGCGGCATCGACCCGACCGGAATCCTCAGGGCACTGGCGGCCACCGCGCAAGGCGGACGCCAGGGCGCCTCGACGATCACTCAGCAGTACGTGAACAACGTCATCATCCAGTCCCACATCGCCGCCGGGCACCAGGACCAGGTCAAACTCGGAGCCGCCAAAACGGTCGGGGACAAGATCCGGGAGATGAAACTCGCCATCGCCCTGGAAAAGAAGTATTCCAAAGACCAGATCCTCCAGGGCTACCTGAACATCATCTATTTCAACCACAACGTCTACGGGATCGAGGCGGCCGCCGAGTATTACTTTGGCGTCCACGCGAAGAATCTGAGCCTGCCCCAGGCCGCCACGCTCGCCGGCGTCATCAACAACCCTGCATACTACGACCCCGTGACCGAGCCTGCGCATGCCATCGGGCGGCGAAACATCGTGCTGGACAAAATGCTCGAGCAGGGAAAGATCACGGCCGCAGCCCATGACAGCGCGATCAAGAGTCCGATCGGCCTGCACGTTCATCCGGCCCCGCAAGGCTGCATGGCAGCCGTCACTGCCCCGTATTTCTGCGATTATGTGCAACGGCTGATCCTCAATGATCCGGCCTACGGCGCCGATGAGGACGCGCGGCGCAGTTTCCTCTACCGCGGCGGCCTAACCATCCGGACCACCCTGGACCCCGGGCTGCAAAAGATCGCCCAGGACCAGGTCAACTCCACCATCGCGGGTGCGGACCCGCTGCAGCGCGGGGCGGCGCTGGTCAGCGTCGAACCCGGCACCGGCAAGATCCTGACCATGGCGCAGAACACCGCCTACAACCCGGCGCCCGCGCCCGGGAACTACATGGGCAACTTCGCGCTCCCCGCCACCGACACCAACGGCCATCCGCTGGACGGAGCCGGCGGGTTCCAGATCGGATCCACCGTCAAACCGTTCATTTTTGCCCAATGGCTCAACGCCGGAAAATCCATGAACACCGTCCTTAACGGGGCCGTCCGGGACTACCCGCCGGGCTACCCCTGGAAGAACTCCTGCGGCACCACCACGGGCTCCTATGACCCGGCGACCGGAACCCACCTTCTGCCTAACGATGACCCCAACCACTACTACCCGATGAGCGTCCTGCAGGGGCTGTACCAGTCCATCAACACCATCACGTTCCAGTCCGCCAGTCGGCTGGACCTCTGCGAGGTCCAGAAGATGACCACGGCCGCCGGCATCACGGACGGACACACCAACAAACCCTACGACTTCTCCAACATCTCCAACCTCATCGGCTCCGTCGACGTCGCCCCGCTGACCATGGCCAACGCCTTCGCGACCTTCGCCAGCGGAGGAACCTACTGCACCCCGAGGGCCCTCATATCCGTCACGGACAGCCACGGAAACCCGCTCCCGGTCCCCGAACCGGACTGCCACCAAAGCATCGACCCCGGAGTCGCCGCAGGGGTGACCTACGCGCTCAAAAACGTCCTCACAAGAGGATCCGGCTACAACATCCCCGTCGACAAAACCAGCTACGACATCTTCGCTAAAACCGGCACGACCGACGGGAACACCATGACCTGGACCGTTGGCGCCACAGCCGGCATCGCCACAGCATCCTGGTTCGGCAGCTACAAAGGCACCGGCCCGCAATGGGTAAACCAGAACATCACCATCAACGGCCGCTACTACGCCGGCGTCGACGGCGCCGACCTCGCCGGCGGCCAGTGGGGACGCTTCATGGACGCAGCCGCGCCCCAGTTCACAACACGGGCATTCCCGCGGCCGCCGGCATCGATGCTCGGAACACCGGCCCGATGACTACCCGAAGGCTCCGCATGCCCGCCGCGTCACGCCCCGCCGGGGGATGCAGCGGGCATGGGCGCGTCACAGAAAGCACTCTCCGATCATCGGAGCTACGGACTACGCAACGGTGCTTTGCGGGCCAATCGCCGGTTACGGGCCGCAACGGAGCAGCAGGGAAGACTGTGCCTTCCCTGCTGCACGGCCAAAAATTGATGCTTCGAGTGCAGCTGCGCGGGTTGCTTCCGAGCATCAAGACACGCCATAGAAAGTGGCCGCCCACGGACGTAACTTGAACGAATGGACATCAACAACGGTTCATTCGGGCGCCGTATCGTCGACCTGCCGGCCGTGGCGATGATCGGTGACGGGGCACTGGCATTGGTGGTGCCGGCCGAACACATGAAGACCTGGATCTGCGGGCCGCAGCGGTGGCGCGACCTGATCAATTTCCTCGCCGAGCGACCAGGATTGACGCGCGTGGTCGGGGCAGTGGAGGTTTGCGCGGCCCTCTGGTGGGTTCGTCGATCCCTGAACGGGAGTTCACACGCCCGCGACCGCTAACGGCGCCAATGGCGGGTCGGATTCTGAGAGCGCGGGCCCACGCTTCCGTTCGCACCGTCGTCTCCCTCGACGTATTGGCCGATTTCCGTCCCTGYGGTTCGGCCTTGCACCGTCCCGGCGGTGCCGTAGTCGGCCTCCACAAAGCGTCCGGCCTCTTCTGTGCCGCCCTCAGTTGAAGCGGGTACCGCTCCCTCGCCGCCGGCTGCACCATAATCGCGTTAGGCATACCGGCCTTCTTAGTCTCCGGAAGCAACGGCCGGCCGACGCCGGGGAAGAAGTTCATCTTCAGCAGCACGGGGTCCAGGCCTTGACCTCTCATGGGTTTGACTCTCCTCGATCAGGGGACAACCTCCATAGGCGCTCGGCCGACTCTGTCCCCTGCTCCCGCGTCACCACGTGACGCGACCTCCAGCATTCATCCTCCCGGTGCAGTGCGGGAAGCGCTAGGGCCCAACGTCCCCACCCGCCACCTGGAGGTTAGCTGTCGCGCAAAACGCCGTCCTCAGCAAGACCGCCGACAATTCCAGCCCTGAGGTGAGCTTAGCTCTCGTGGAAGGAACTTCATGGCACATCTGACTGGAGACAGKCAACAGGGAACCGTGCGCGCTGGACAGCCGGCGAGTAAAGAGCCAAGAATGAGCCAACGGAGGTCGGCGGATCTCCGGCGCTCCCGGCCGGGCGCCATTGGGCCCGGCTCATCTGATCGTTGGAGGSAGGACATGAAGGCCGTGGTCGTCGGGGCCGGCATTGCGGGCCTCGTCGCGGCCCGCCAGCTCGGGTTGGCCGGCTGGGACGTCGAGGTCCTCGAGAAATCGGGCGCTCCGCGCCCCGATGGCTACATGATGGACTTCTTTGGTCCCGGAGTGGAGGCGGCCGAGCGGATCGGCCTCTACCCGCGGCTCGCAGCTGTCTCCTACCATGTCGAGGCAGCCGAGTATGTCGATGCAACAGGTCGCCCCACATCCAGTATCGACTACGACCAGTTCGCGCGTCTTGCCGGCGGGAAGGTCCTGAGCCTGCTGC
>NZ_JBFRFD010000118.1:0-8157 GCF_052114645.1 Arthrobacter sp. 2YAF22_2 | reverse complement strand
GTCTCGCCGAGCTGCTCATTGAGGAAGGCAAGGAAGTCAAGACGTACGTCATGGGCCGCAAGGCACAGGCTTACTTCGACTTCCGGAACCGCCCCTACGAACGGGTGTGGACCGGCAACACCGACGCACCGGAGTTCGAGACGGCGCGTGAAGTCGGCGAGGCACTCCTCGCAGACTTCGCCACGGCCTACGAAGAGGGCGGCGTCGACGAGATCCACGTCGTCTACACCCGCTTCAAGTCCATGGTGACGCAGGAGCCGACGGTCATCCGCCTGCTCCCGCTCGAGGTCGTTGAAGAGCAGGCCGCCTCCGAATCGGAGCTCCTGCCGCTTTACGAGTTTGAGCCGGAGACGGAGCAGGTTCTCGATGCCCTGCTGCCGCGCTACATCGAGTCACGTATCTTCGCCGCCATGTTGCAGGCAGCAGCTTCCGAGCTCGCAGCCCGCCAGCGCGCGATGAAGTCCGCCGGTGACAATGCCACGGACCTCATCAAGAAGTACACGCGTCTGCGCAACACTGCCCGCCAGGCTGAAATTACGCAGGAGCTTTCCGAAATCGTGGCAGGCGCCGACGCGTTGAACGCGTCCTAGCCGGCCCCCTTCGGACCCAGCTGTACCTGCACCAAAGAACAAACTTAACCGCCCACGCCATCTACTGAGTGAAGTGAGAGAGATGACTGCCACTGCTACCGAACACGTAGCCGCAACGTCCGGTGCATCCGGCCGTATTGCACGTGTTATTGGCCCGGTTGTCGACGTCGAATTCCCGGCTGACGCAATCCCCTCGATTTACAACGCACTCACCACGGAGATTACTCTCAACGGTGAGACCAAGACCATCACCTTTGAAGTTGCGCTGCACCTCGGCGACAACCTCATCCGCGCCATCTCGCTGCAGGCGACCGACGGCCTGGTCCGCGGCACCAACGTGGTTGACACCGGTGCCCCGATCTCCGTGCCGGTCGGCGACGGCGTCAAGGGCCACATCTTCAACGTCCTGGGCCAGCCCCTGGACGTCACGGAGGCCGAGCTCGAGACGACCGAGCGCTGGCCGATCCACCGCAAGGCCCCGGCCTTCGCGACGCTCGAGGGTTCCACCGAGATGCTGGAAACCGGTATCAAGGTGATCGACCTTCTCACCCCGTACATCAAGGGTGGCAAGATCGGCCTGTTCGGCGGTGCCGGTGTCGGCAAGACCGTGCTGATCCAGGAAATGATCACCCGTGTTGCCCGCAACTTCGGCGGCACCTCGGTGTTCGCCGGCGTTGGCGAGCGTACCCGTGAAGGCAACGACCTCTGGGTCGAAATGGAAGAGGCCGGCGTCCTCAAGGACACCGCCCTTGTCTTCGGCCAGATGGATGAGCCGCCGGGAACGCGTCTGCGCGTGGCCCTGTCCGCGCTGACCATGGCGGAGTACTTCCGCGATGTGCAGAACCAGGACGTGCTGCTCTTCATCGACAACATCTTCCGCTTCACGCAGGCAGGTTCCGAGGTTTCCACCCTCCTCGGCCGCATGCCGTCCGCCGTGGGCTACCAGCCCAACCTGGCTGACGAGATGGGCCTCCTGCAGGAGCGCATCACGTCCACCAAGGGCCACTCCATCACCTCGATGCAGGCCATCTACGTTCCCGCAGATGACTACACCGACCCGGCCCCGGCCACGACCTTCGCACACCTCGACGCGACCACGGAACTGTCCCGTGAAATCGCCTCCCGTGGTCTGTACCCGGCCGTTGACCCGCTGTCGTCGACGTCCCGCATCCTGGATCCGCAGTACATCGGACACGACCACTACAACACGGCCGTCCGGGTCAAGCAGATCCTGCAGAAGAACAAGGAACTCCAGGACATCATCGCCATCCTCGGTGTCGATGAGCTCTCCGAAGAAGACAAGATCGTCGTGTCGCGGGCACGCCGCATCCAGCAGTTCCTCTCGCAGAACACCTACACCGCAAAGCAGTTCACCGGCGTCGAAGGCTCCACCGTGTCCATCAAGGACACCGTGGAAGGCTTCACCGCGATCTGCGACGGCGACCTCGACCACATCGCAGAGCAGGCGTTCTTCAACGTCGGCGGCCTGGATGACGTTGAGCGCCAGTGGGCCAAGATCCAGGAACAGACCAAGTAATATGGCCGAGCTTGAGGTTGAGATTGTCGCAGCGGACCACTTCGTGTGGTCCGGAGCGGCCAAGATGGTCAAGGCCCGCACCAGCGATGGTGAAATCGGAATCCTGCCCGGCCACTCGCCCCTGCTGGCGATTCTGGCCGAAGGTGAACTGGCGATCGAGCCGGTGTCCGGTGACCGTATTGCTGTAGTTGTCGACGGCGGCTTCTTCTCCGTCGACAACAACAGGGTCGTCATTGTTGCTGACAACGCCCAAATGGGCGACGCGGCTACTGCGGGGATCCGCTAGCCCYACCTTGATGAACGTTACTGGTTTTCCGTTCATCGCACTGGCAACCGTGTTTGCGTTGCTGGTCTTTACACTGTGCCTATCCGGGGTGCGCCGCTTCAACTTGCGGCGCGCCCTGGGCACGGTGGACGCCTCCATCTGCGTGGCTGGAAACAGCTGGCAGATGGGGGTTTGTCGTTATCAGGACAATGACCTGGAATGGTTCCGGCTCGCCTCGCTCAGCGTGCGGCCGAAGCACACCTTCCGCCGCAGCTCGCTCGAGCTGACCGGCCGCCGTCAACCCACCGAATCCGAATTGGTCAAGGTGCAACCCGAGACCGTGATCGTCGAGCTGCGCTATGAGGGCCAGGAGGTCCTGCTGGCCATGAGGTTCGACGCCTACACCGGCCTCTCGTCCTGGCTCGAGGCCGGCCCGGTCGTCGGCGTCGGCACCTGGCGCTAGTCCCGGTGGACTTCATCGAGGACATCAGGCTGGTCGACGGTCCGGTGGTGTGGACCGCCTGGCTGGCCGGCGCGGCCGGCATGGCCTACCTGTTGTGGCGGAGCGGCCGTCGCCACACGATCAGCGCCTCCGCCGTGGTGATTGCCGCGGCCCTCATGGTTTCGGCCGCCCTCGTGGCGGGGAGCCACCTGGTGCTGATTTACGTTCTCTCCGTCTTCCCCGAGGAGCTTCCCTGGGAGACCCTGGTCTGGAGCGTCCCGGCCGTGGCGGCGCTGCTGCTGTGGTTGCTCCGGCTGCACGGCATCTGGGGACGCAGGCCCTTCCTCGCGAGCATCCCGCGCCCCGCGTTGCCGGTGGTGCACCGCGTCCGTTCGACCGCCGTGGCGTCCGCCGCCCTGCTGGGTGTCGTGGCGCTTTCCGCGGTGCAGATCAACGCCTACTTCGGGCTGAACCACACCGTCAGCGACGTGACGGGGACCGCCGTGGCCCGGATCCCTGTTCTGGAGGACGCGCTCAAGCGCCAGCCGGGGGAGAGCACCCCGGAAAGCCTGTCCGTCTGGGCGCCGCCGGCGGGCCTGCCCGCTGAAGGGACCCTCCGGAAGGCCAGCATTCCCGGCACGGTTTCCGGCTTCCGCAGCCGGGACGCCTATATTTACCTACCGCCGGCCTATCAGGGCTCACTCCGGCCGGCCCTTCCGGTGCTGGTGCTCTTCTCCGGCCAGCCCGGAGCCCCCGCGGACTGGCTGACCGGGGGCGCCCTGCGGAGCCGGATGGACCGCTTCGCCGCCGGCCACGGCGGTGTCTCGCCGGTGGTGGTCGTGGTCGATCCCAACGGCACCGCCGGCGGCAACACGCTGTGCATGGACAGCCGCATCGCCCAGGCCGACACCTTCCTGGCACAGGACGTGCCGGCGTGGATCCGAGGCACGCTCGACGTCGACCCCGACCCGCAGCAATGGGCCGCCGGCGGCTTCTCCTTCGGTGCCACCTGCGCCATGCAGATGGTGACCCGGCATCCCGACATCTACAGCGCGGCCCTGGCGTTTTCAAGCGAGAAGGAGCCGGCCATCGCCAAGGAGCGGCACAAGACCGTTGACGCGGCCTTCGGCGGCGACACCGCCGCTTTCGACCGGTTGACGCCGCTGCGCGTGATGCAGGACCGCCGCTTCGACGGCAAGGCGATCTACTTTGGGGCCGGCGACCGGGACCCGGAGTTTGTGGAGTACATGGCGCTGCTCGCCGGCGCTGCCCGGGGTGCCGGGTTCACCGTCGAAGCCCACAAGATTGCCAACGCCGGCCACTCCTGGGAGACCGCCTCCAGGGGCCTGCCGGGCGGGCTGGACTTTCTCGCGGCACGCTGGGGGATTCAGCTGTGACCGCCCTGCGCGGTGTCTGGGTCCGGTTCCGGCAGCTTCCCTTCACGCTGTCGGTGCTCGCGGTCTTCCTGTTCACGGCGGCGGCCACCGGCAGCTTCCTGGACGGTCCGCCGGAGTCGATGCTGAACGTAGCCTCCGTCAGCGCCCAGGGGCTGCAGGAGGGCCGTTGGTGGACGATGTTCACCTCGCTGTTCTTTGCGACCAACCCGCTGGCGTACCTGGCGGCGTCGCTCATGATCTTGGTCCTGCTGGGGGCCGCCGAACGGCAGCTCGGCTCGGTCCGCACCGCCGTGTTCTTCTTCGCGGGCCAGTTCGCGGCCGTGTCGCTGTTCCTGCTCGTTACCCAGCTGGCCCGCTTCGCCGGCGACGGCTGGCTGGGCCTGATGGTGGATGCCCCGCTGATCGGACCGTACGCGGCCATTCTCGCGGCGGTCCTGGCCGCCTGCGGGCTGCTGCCCACGCTGTGGCAGCGGCGGCTGCGGACCGCTGTGGTGTCCGGGGCCGTGTTGCTGGTCCTCTATGTTGGCCACCCGGAAACCGTCGTGGGCCTGGCCGGCGCTGTGGTCGGGCTGCTAGCGGGCTGGTGGTTGCAGGGGGACAAGGGCAACTTGCACCGGCACCGCTCCACCGGCCGCGAGACCCGGAATCTGCTGGCACTGACCGTCGCCATCTTCGCCGTCGGCCCGATCCTCACCGCCGCCGTACGGACCCCCACCGGACCGCTTGCGCTGCTGCGCGACGTCGTCCTCAATCCGCTGCCCACGCTGACCCAGCTGGAGCAGAACTGCGGCGGCGCCGTGGACGTCAGTTGCCTCGAGACCGGCCAGCCGGGCTTTGCCGGCCCGCTGGGCCTGGCGCTGGCGGTGGTGCCTGTGGTGCTGCTGCTGATTTGCGCGGACGGCATGCGGCACGGCAGGCAGCTCGCGCTTCGCATCGCCGTCCTGGTCCAGCTGGCAGTCACCGCCCTGGCCTCCGTCTACCTGGCGCTGTTTGCCAGGATCCCGCACTACCCCAACCGGCCGCACACCGCGCTGATGGGCTCCGGCTTTGTCCACGTCCTGCCGCTGGTGGCCGTGCCGCTGGCACTGGTGCTCCTCCTCGTCGCCAACCGGCATCTGTTCCGGGTCGAAACCACGCACCGGGCCCGCCGCATCCTGGGGCTGGCCGTCGGGGGGACCTTCCTGGTGCTCGCGGGCGGCTACGCCGGGGCCTGGTTTGCCGCCGGCGGGCTGGACCGCGACGGCGGCTGGCTGGGTCTTGCCGCGGAATTGGCCCGGCAGTACCTGCCGCTGCCCATTCCCGGCGCCTACAGCCGCGTCTTCCTGCATCGCAACGCCGTCGAGGCCTTCCTGTTCGCCTACTCGGGGATCGCCTTCTGGGTTGTGGCGCTGGTCGGTGTCTGGCTGGTGCTGCTGCGCCGGTCGCACGGCAGCGACGCCGGAACCGCGGACCGGGACGTGGTGCGCCGGTTGATTAGGCAGGGCGGCGATACCCTGTCCTGGATGGCGCTCTGGGAGCCGAACAAATACTGGTTCAGCCCGGGGCAGCGGGGGGCTGTGGCGTACCAGCAGCACGGCAACGTGGCGCTGACGCTTGCCGGCCCGCTCGGTCCGGCCGAGCGGCGCGAGGAAACGGCGGCGCAGTTCCTGGACTATTGTGCCGAGAACGCCCTCATTCCCTGCTTCTACTCGTGCACCGACGAGCTCTGGCCCATGCTCCAGGCGCGCGGTTACCGGCGGTTGGCGGTGGCGCAGGAAACCCAGCTCGGCCTGCGCGAGCTCACGTTCAAGGGCAAGGAATGGCAGAACGTGCGTACGGCACTGAACCGCGCCGCCAAGACCGGCGTGCACGCGGTCTGGGGCCGCTACGCCGATTTGTCCCCCTCGCTGCGTGCACAGTTGAGTGAACTGTCCGAAGAATKGGCCGCGCGCAAGCCGGTCCCGGAAATGGGGTTCACGCTGGGCGGCCTGGACGAGCTGGCGGACCGCGAGGTGCTGTGCTGCCTCGCCGTRGACGGCAAGGGCCGCGTTCAGGGCGTCACGAGCTGGCTGCCGGTGTACGACCGGGGGGTCCTGGTCAGCTGGACGCTGGACTTTATGCGCCGGCGCACCGACGCCTTCCCCGGGGTGATGGAATTCCTGATTGCCTCCGCAGTGGGGGAACTGCGTAATTCCGTGGAGACCATTTCACTTTCTGGCTCCCCGCTGGCCACGGAGGAATTGTCGGAGGAATCCGGAGACGATGCAAAGCCGGCCGAAGGACTCGCCGGAATTCTGGACGTGGTGGCCCGTGCCCTGGAACCGGTGTACGGATTCCGCTCCCTCGCCGTGTTTAAATCGAGGTTCAAGCCGGAATACCGCACCTTGTACCTGTACTACCAGGACCCGCTGCAACTGCCGGCAATCGGCCGCGCGCTGAGCCGGGCGTACCTTCCCGACCTTTCGGTACGCCAGAGCGCGCGCCTGTTGCGGACGCTCGTCAGCTAAGCCAATTGCGGGCGGAGAATTCGTTGCCGGGCAAAAAAGAATGACCCCCGGCAACAAGGCCGGGGATCATTCTTAGAGCAGAGGCCGCCGGGGGGGGCAGCCYCGCCGGGGGAGCCTAGACCAGCGTGACGCCGGTGGCCTGGGGGCCCTTGGCGCCCTGGCCGATCTCGAACTGAACGCGCTGGTTCTCGTCGAGGGTCTTGAAGCCGCCGGTCTGGATCTCGGAGTAGTGAACGAAGACATCGCCATCGGAGTCATCCGGGGTGATGAAGCCGAAGCCCTTTTCAGCGTTAAACCACTTCACGGTTCCCTGTGCCATTTAATTCTCCTCATTTGTGGATCTTGAGAAAGTCCGGCGCACTTTGCACCGGGCTTGGTCACTCTGCGAGAAGAACCTTGGCGTCCGTCCGGATCAACCGGGCGTTGGCGGCAGGAGCTTCGCGCTCGCAACATGTCTTGCGAGCATGAAAAACACCTACACAAAGACTGATACAAGAATTTCATGGGAGTTCCGTTAGGTCAACGGGCGCGGCGGATAATTCCAGAAATTTTATCCAAAGAGTGCGTGAACGACTTCGCCGCGCCGGAATGGACGGACGCGGCTGCCATTCCCCGCGGCGCAATTCGCCGCCAAGAGCGGGCTGCCGCTAGAAAAGCCGCGACTCGCTGTCGTCAACGCCGCGCATGGCGTCGTAGTCGAGGGTGACGCAGGAAATGCCCCGGTCGTTCGCGAGCACCTTCGCTTGCGGCTTGATCTGCTGGGCGGCGAAAATGCCGCGCACCGGGGCCAGCAGCGGGTCGCGGTTCAGGAGCTCAAGGTAGCGGGTCAGCTGCTCGACGCCGTCGATGTCGCCGCGCCGCTTCAGTTCGATGGCGACGGTGCCGCCGGCGGCGTCCCGGGCGAGGATGTCCACCGGGCCGATCGCGGTGAAGTACTCGCGGCGGATCAGCGAGAAGCCGGCGCCGAGGGTCTCGATCTGCTCGGCGAGCAGCCGCTGCAGGTCGGCCTCCACCCCGTCCTTGATCAGTCCGGGGTCCTGGCCCAACTCGTGCGAGGTGTCGTGCAGCTGCTCATGGATGTTGATGATCAGCCGGTCGTCGGTCTTCGCGGACTGCACGGTCCACTGTTCGACCACGCCGACTTCGACGTCGACCTCGTCCGGAGTGGAGACGCGGAGGCTGGCCGGCGGGCTCATCCAGTTCAGCGGCTTGTAGGATCCGCCGTCCGAATGGACCAGCACGGAACCGTCGGCCTTGACCAGCAACAGCCTGGTGGCGAGCGGAAGATGGGCTTTGAGCCGGCCGACATAATCAACGGAGCAACGGGCTATGACTAAACGCACCCGGTCAACACTACCGCCACGGCTGACTGTCCACGCCACGCCGGGCTGTCGAGCCCCCCGTCGGCGGGCCAGGGATGGGCAGGGAGCGTCCTGGCTG
>NZ_JBFRFD010000117.1:0-8159 GCF_052114645.1 Arthrobacter sp. 2YAF22_2 | reverse complement strand
CGCCGGCCCGGCACGAGAACAGGCACGAAATGAGCCCCGAGGACGCGGCCCGCCGTGACGCCGAGGGACAGGCCTACTTCGACAAGGTCATGGCGGAGGATTCCCGGATCGAGCCCCGTGACTGGATGCCCCCGGCCTACCGCAAGACCCTGCTGCRCCAGGTCTCACAGCACGCGCACTCGGAGATCATCGGCATGCAGCCGGAGGCCAACTGGATTTCCCGCGCGCCGAGTCTGAAGCGCAAAGCCATCCTGATGGCCAAGGTCCAGGACGAGGCCGGGCACGGGCTCTACCTTTACTCCGCCGCCGAGACCCTCGGCCAGCCGCGCGATGCCATGATGCAGGACCTGATGGACGGCAAGGCCAAGTACTCCTCCATCTTCAACTACCCGGCCCGGACCTGGGCGGACATGGGCGCCATCGGCTGGATGGTCGACGGCGCCGCGATCGCCAACCAGGTKCCGCTCTGCCGCGCCTCGTTCGGCCCGTACGGCCGTGCCATGGTCCGCGTCTGCAAGGAAGAATCCTTCCACCAGCGCCAGGGCTTCGAAATCCTGCTGGAACTCTCGCACGGCACGCCGGAGCAGAAGCAGATGGCCCAGGACGCCGTGAACCGCTGGTACGCCCCGGCCCTGATGATGTTCGGCCCGCCGGATGACGACTCACCCAACTCCAAGCAGTCCATGGCCTGGAACATCAAGCGCTTCAGCAACGACGAGCTCCGCAACCGCTTCGTCGGCATGATGATGGAACAGGTCAAGGTCCTGGAACTCACCCTGCCGGACAAGGACATCCGCTTCAACGAGGAAACGAAGAAGTGGGAGCACGGTCCGCTCGACTGGGATGAGTTCCACGAGGTCCTGGCCGGCCGCGGCCCCTGCAACGCGCAGCGCCTGGAGCGCCGCCGCGAAGCCCACCAGAACGGCGCCTGGGTACGTGAGGCCGCAGCGGCCTACGCCGAAAAGCAGGCCAAGAAGCAAGCAGACAAGGAAGTTGCAGCATGACCACCCCCGAACCGCACGCAGGTAACGTCTGGCCCATCTGGGAAGTCTTCGTCCGCTCCAGCCGCGGCCTTTCCCACGTTCACGCCGGGTCCCTGCACGCTCCGGATGCCGCCATGGCCCTGCGCAACGCCCGTGACCTTTACACCCGCCGCAACGAAGGCGTCTCCATCTGGGTGGTCCCCGCGGACGCGATCGCCTCGTCCGACCCGGATTCCAAGGGCGCGTTCTTTGAATCGCCGCAGGGCAAGGACTACCGGCACGCGACCTATTACACCAAGAGCGAGGGCGTGAAGCACCTGTGAGCACCCCCGAAACCGATACAAGCACCCACGACGGCGGCCACGGGGACATCTCCGTCGGCGTCGCCGGGGCCGGCAACAGCGGCGAAGCCACGGCCAGCGCCACCCGCATCACCCCCGGCAACGCGCTCCGCCCGGAGGACATCGCCCTGGCCGTCAGCCGCGGCACCGCCAAGCCGAGCGCGGACGTCGCCGAGTTCGCCCTGCGCCTGGGCGATGACGCCCTGATCCTGGCGCAGCGCCTGGGCCACTGGATTTCCCGCGCACCGGAGCTCGAAGAGGACATCGCGCTGGGCAACATCGCGCTGGACCAGCTGGGCCACGCCCGCTCCTTCCTGAGCTACGCCGGCGGCGTTGACGGCAGGACCGAAGACGAGCTGGCCTACTTCCGCCGCGAACCGGAGTTCCGCTCCGTCCAGATCTTCGAACAGCCCAACGGCGATTTCGCGGTCACCATCGCCCGCCRGTTTGTCGTGAGCTACTACCAGTTCGAGCTGTACCGCCGGCTGGCCGAGTCCACCGACGCCACCCTGGCCGGCATCGCCGCCAAGGCCGTCAAGGAAGTGGACTACCACCGCGACCACAGCGCCCAGTGGGTGCTGCGCCTGGCGCTCGGCACGGACGAGTCCCGCGAGAAAATGATCCATGGCTTCAAGGTCATTTGGCCCTACGTCGACGAACTGTTCCGCGACGACGAGCTCACCGGCCGCCTCACGGAAGCTGGCGCCGCCGTCGAGCCGTCCAGCCTGCGGGCCGACTTCGACCGGCTCACCGGCGAGGTCCTGGCCGAGGCGGAACTGGACGTTCCGCAGGTCCGGGCCGCCCCGGGAGGCGGCCGCCGCGGACTCCACTCCGAGCACTTGGGCTACCTCCTCGCCGAGATGCAGGTCCTGGCCCGCGAATTCCCCGGCGCGAGCTGGTAACCATGCCGGAGATGTATGTCAGCCACCCCACCGCCACGGCGGCCGGGGAGCAGAGGACTGCGGAACAGAAGGCCTGGGAACTCGCCGCCACGGTCTGCGACCCGGAGATTCCGGTCCTCACCATCGAGGACCTCGGAATCCTGCGCGAAGTCAGGGTCACCAAGGAACCGGGTGCCGACGACGGCGGCATGGTTCCCGCCGTGCAGATCACCATCACGCCGACCTACTCGGGCTGCCCGGCCATGGACGCCATCCGCGACGACCTGACGACGGCGTTCGCCCGTGAAGGCTACCCACGCGTCGACGTCGAACTGGTCCTCTCCCCGGCCTGGACCACGGACTGGATGAGCGAGGCCGGCAAGGCCAAGCTGCAGGAGTACGGGATTGCGCCGCCGTCGGGCAGGTCCGCGGCCGGCGGCCATTCCGGTCCGGTCCGGCTGTCCCTCGCCGTCAAATGCCCGCAGTGTTCCTCGCTGAACACCAAGGAACTCACCCGCTTCGGCTCCACCTCCTGCAAGGCGCTCTACGTCTGCCAGGACTGCAAGGAACCGTTCGACTATTTCAAAGTTTTGTAAGGAACAGGTGCTCCCATGACTGTTGTCCGCCAGACCGCCGCCGAGGCGGCCACCGCGACCGGCCGCCGTCGTGCGTCCTTCCACCCCTTGGCGGTGGACGAGGTCCGCCGCCTCACCGACGACGCCATCGAGGTCACCTTCGGCGTTCCGACCGCGCTGGCGGGTCAGTTCGACTACCTGCCGGGACAGTACGTCGCCCTGCGCACCACCCTGCCGGACGAGAACGGCGAGCCGAAGGAAATCCGGCGCAGCTACTCCATTTGCGCCGAACCCCGCAGCTTCGCCGATGGCAGCAGCGAAATCCGCGTAGCCATCAAGAAGGACCTGGGCGGCCTCTTCTCCACCTGGGCCAACGCCGAGCTCAAGGCCGGCGATGTGCTGGACGTGATGAGCCCGATGGGTGCGTTCGTGTCCAAGCACGGGCGGGACGGCCAGGACGTCGAGCAGAACGTGATGACGTCCATGAACGACCCGGAAGCCCTGGCGGGCACGGCCGGCAACTTCGTCGCCATCGCGGCCGGATCCGGCATCACCCCGGTGATCGCGATCGCCCGGACGCTGCTCGCGGCCCACCCCGAGACCCGCTTCGACCTGGTCTACGCGAACAAGGCCGCGATGGACGTGATGTTCCTCGAAGAACTCGCCGACCTCAAGGACAAGTACCCGTCCCGGCTCGCTCTGCACCACGTGCTCTCCCGCGAGCAGCGGATCGCACCGCTGCTGAGCGGCCGGATCGACGCCGAGAAGCTGCAGGCGCTGCTGGGCACCGCGATCCACAGCGACGACGTCGACGAGTGGTTCCTGTGCGGGCCGTTCGAACTGGTCCAGCTGTGCCGGGACACCCTCGCGGCGCGCGGCGTCAAGCCGGAACACATCCGCTTCGAACTGTTCACCTCCGGCAAGCCTGACCGTCCCGAGGGCAACATCGGCCGGCCCGTGGTCGCGGACGAGTCGAAGGAGACCTACAAGATCACCTTCAAGCTCGACGGGCTGCAGGGCGAGGTCGCCAGCCCGACCCACGCCCGCGAATCGATCCTCAACGCGGCGCTGCGGGTCCGCCCGGACGTGCCCTTCGCGTGCGCCGGCGGCGTCTGCGGCACCTGCCGCGCCAAGGTGGTCGCCGGTTCGGTCACCATGGACGAGAACTACGCGCTGGAGCAGGACGAACTGGACAAGGGCTATGTGCTGACCTGCCAGTCCCATCCGACCACGCCCGAAGTCACCGTCGACTTCGACGTCTAAGCTTTTCGACGCCCGCCCGCACCAACCCTAGGAGCCGCATGATTTCCCTGACCATCGCCGACGGCGTCGCCGAGATCGTCCTGGACGCACCGCAGAAGCTGAACTCGCTGGACGAGCAGGCCCTCCGGGATCTGTCCCGGGCGTACGACGACGCCGCCGTCGCCGCCTCGCGCGGCGAGGTGCGGGCGCTGCTGCTCCGCGGCGAGGGCCGGGCCTTCTGCGCGGGCCGGGACATCGCCGGGGTGACCCCGGAGAGCGACGATGCCCAGGCCTACCTGGGCGGCCTGGTCCAGCCGCTGCTGCAGAAGATGAGCGCCTTCCCGGCGCCCACCTTCGCAGCGGCGCAAGGTGCCTGCCTGGGCGTGGGGCTGGGGCTGTTGCTGGCCACGGACGTGGTGTACGTCGCGGACACGGCCAAGTTCGGTTCGCCCTTCGCCAAGCTGGGCGCCACCCTGGATTCCGGCGGCCACTGGTACTTCACCGAACGGCTCGGAATGCACCGCACCCTCGACCTGATTTACACGGCCGAGCTGATGAGCGGCACGGAGGCCGTGGCGCAGGGGCTGTTCAGCCGGGCCATGCCCGCGGAGGACCTACTCGCGATGACGCGCGGCATCGTCGCCAAGGTTGCCACCGGCGCCACCGGCGCGTTCAACGCCAGCAAGGAGCTGGTGGCCCACATCCGCGACCAGCGGCTTGGCCTCTGGGAGTCCATGGAGCAGGAAAACGCCGAGCAGGCCCGACTCTGCAAGAGCGAGGACTACGCAGAGGGGTTCCTGGCCTTCCAGGAAAAGCGCAGCCCGGTTTTCAAGGGGTAACGCACTCGAGGTCAGGCTGAGGTTGTTCGTCACCTGGCCGGTCCTGCTAGCGCGTATCCACGTCTTCGAAGACCAGGAACGTCTGGGTGTCCAGGACGCCCGGCATCGACTGCAACTGGTCGAAGATCACCCGGCGCAGGTCAATATTGTCCACCGCACGGACCAGCAGAATGACGTCAAAGTCCCCGCCGACCAGGGCGATGTGGTGCACCTCGGGAATCGCGCGGAGCAGCTCCCGCAGTTCCCGCCAGGACTGCTGGCGCACCTTGAGCGTGACGTAGGCGGACGACTTCAACCCGGCTTTGATCGGATCCACAAGCGCCGTGAACTTGGTCAGGACCCCCTCGCCGGTCAGCCGGGCAATCCGGGTGTAGGCATGCGCGCGGGAAATGTGCACGTTCTCGGCCACCTGGGTCACCGACATGCGCCCGTCCCGGGTCAACTCCGCGATGATATTCCGGTCCACGTCGTCCAGCGGCACCGCCTGTCCGGCTTCGTCCTCTGCCATTTGTCTACAACCCCCGCCGGTAATCCAGCTCACGTTTACATTTCGTCTTCCAGATTAGGGCAATATCCGTGGCTTCTCCATGATTGCGGGCGGGGCTGGATACGAAACAACGTCCGGGCCCATACTGGGAGCGAATAGTGGCTAATGAAGGACGGACCAATGACGATCTCCGCAGACCACACTGCGCAGCAGCCCGCGGCGGCGGAAAACACCGCCCCCGCCGGAAACCCCGCCGGAGACGCCGTGCGCAAGTTCGGCATCACAGTCGAGGACTACATGCTGCCGGCCCGGCACCCCATCCAGATCGTCGGCCCGGACGGCGCCCTGAACCCGCATACCGAGCAGGGCGCCCAGCCCGGCCACGAGTACAACCTCCCGGACGACGCCGAACTGATGGCCGCCTACGAGCAGCTCGTCATCGGGCGCCGCGTCAACGACCAGAACTCCGCCCTGGTGCGGCAGGGCCGGATGGCCGTCTACCCGTCCAGCCACGGCCAGGAGGCCTGCCAGGTCGCAGCAGCGCTCTGCTTGTCCGACGGCGACTGGATGTTCCCCACCTACCGTGATTCGGTGGCCGTGATGGCCCGCGGCGTGGATCCGGTCCAGACCATGACGCTGTTCCGCGGCGACTGGCACGGCGGGTACGACCCGGCCAAGCACAAAGTCGGCATCCAGTGCACGCCGCTGACCACCCAGCTGCTCCACGCCGTCGGCGTCGCGCATGCGGCCAAACTGCGCGGCGAGGACACCGTGGTCCTGGCCATGTGCGGCGATGGTGCGACCAGCGAAGGCGACTTCCACGAGGCGCTCAACTTCGCCGCCGTGTTCCACCTCCCCGTGGTCTTCTTCGTCCAGAACAACCAATACGCCATCTCCGTGCCGCTCGCGCACCAGTCGGTCGCGCCGTCGCTCGCACACAAAGCCGTCGGCTACGGCATGGCCGGTGAGCGCGTCGACGGCAACGACATCGTCGCGCTGCTCGCCGTCCTCGGTCGGGCTGTGAAGCTGGCACGGGAGGGCTCCGGCCCGCTCCTGGTGGAAGCCCACACCTACCGGATGCAGGCCCACACCAACGCCGACGACGCCACCCGCTACCGTCAGGACAGCGAAGTCGCCGAATGGGTGGCCAAGGATCCGCTGAGCAGGGTGAAGACCTACCTGACGGAACGCGGCCTGCTCGACGACGACGGCGCCGCCCGGATCGCCGAAAAGGCGGAAACCGTGGCCACTCAGCTGCGCGAGGGCCTGGGCGAGGACGTCCCGGTCGACCCGCAGGACCTCTTCCAGTACGTCTTCTCCTCCCCGACGCCACAGTTGAAGGAACAGTCCGACATGCTCGCCGACGAGCTCTCCCGGGAAGAGGCCGCGAAATGAGCCCCACCATCACCACCTCCTCCGAGGCGAACGGCAACGTCAGCGCTGCCACGGCCCGAGCGGCTGCCCAGGCCGCAGTTGCGGCCGAGAAGACCGGCCCGCAGTCCGTCACGCTGGCCAAGGCACTCAACACCGCACTGGCCGACGCCATGCACGCCGATGAGTCGGTGCTGGTCTTCGGCGAGGACGTCGGCATGCTCGGCGGGGTCTTCCGGATCACCGACGGGCTGACCCAGGCCTTCGGAACCAGCCGCTGCTTCGACACCCCGCTGGCCGAGTCCGGCATTGTGGGCATGGCCGTGGGTATGGCCATGAACGGCATGCGCCCGGTCATCGAGATGCAGTTCGACGCCTTCGCCTACCCGGCATTCGAACAGATCGTCAGCCACGTCGCCAAGATGCACAACCGGACCAAAGGCACCGTGAAGCTGCCCATCGTCATCCGCGTCCCGTACGCCGGCGGCATCGGGGGAGTGGAGCACCACTGCGACTCCTCCGAGGCCTACTACGCCCACACCGCGGGCCTTAAGGTCTTCACCCCGGCCACCGTGGCCGACGGCTACCGCATGCTCCGCGAGGCCATCGACTCGGATGACCCGGTGATGTTCATGGAACCCAAAAAACTCTACTGGTCCAAGGACCAGGTGGACCTGGACGCGCTCCGCGCCGAGCATGCCGCGAACTTCGAAAGCGGCACCTCCTCCGAAGGCCGCGCCGCCGTCGCCCGGCCCGGCACCGACGCCACCCTGATCGCGTACGGGCCGTCCGTCCCCACGGCCCTTGCGGCCGCGGCGGCCGCCGCCGAGGAAGGACGCTCACTTGAGGTGATCGACGTCCGCTCGATCGTGCCGTTCGACGACGAGACGGTCTGCGCCTCGGTCCGCAAGACCGGCCGCGCCGTCGTGATCGCCGAGGCCCACGGCTTCGCGTCGGTGGCCTCGGAAATCGTTGCCCGGGTCCAGGAACGCTGCTTCCACCACCTCGCCGCCCCGATCCGCCGCGTCACCGGCTTCGACGTGCCGTATCCGGCCCCGAAACTTGAGCACTACTACCTCCCCGGCGTGGACCGCATCCTCGACGCCGTCGACGACCTCCAGTGGGAAGACTGACCATGAGCGAACCGAAAGTATTCCGCCTCCCGGACCTCGGCGAAGGCCTGACCGAGGCCGAACTGGTCAACTGGCTCGTCGCCGTGGGCGATGAGATCCGGGTCGACCAGCCGATCGCCGAGGTGGAGACCGCCAAGTCCATGGTCGAAGTCCCCTCACCGTACGCCGGCACCGTTGCCGTGCTGCACGGCGAGCCTGGGCAGACGCTCGACGTCGGCAAGCCGCTGATCTCTGTTACTCCGCTTGGCGCCGCCGCCGGCGCTGGTGGCGCCGCTGAAGGGCGTGCGCCGCAACATGGCCCGCGTCA
>NZ_JBFRFD010000116.1:0-8169 GCF_052114645.1 Arthrobacter sp. 2YAF22_2 | reverse complement strand
CCAGTACCACTGCGCCATGGTCGGGCCGAGCTCTTCGGCGGGGGATTCGGCCCAGGGCCTGCTGAACGGGCTGCGGCCGGGTTCGTGGATGCCGCTCAGGGCCGCCTGTACCGCGGCCGGGATGTCCTCGTCGCGGACGGGCCGGAGCATGAGGCGGGGCGTGGTGAGTGAGAGGGCGAAAGGGGGCCAATAGGAGTCGGGCGCAGTCATCCCGGAAGCCTAGCGGTGGGGAGCCGCGGTCGCCAGTCACAGATACCCGGTCAGGGAGCGRCGCGGGAGCGGCAAAATCCAGTAGCATCCGAGGGTGATCCATCGTCTCGGCGAACTGGGGGGAGCCGCCCCGCCGGCCTTTTGGCTGGTACTCCTGGCGTGCGCCTATTACCTCCTGATGGCGGCTCGATTGACCGTCATCGACGTCAGGCACCATCTGCTGCCCAACCGGATCATCTTCCCCTCGTATGCGGTTGCCGGTCTCCTGCTGCTCGGGGCTACCACGTTCCAGTCATCCGCCGGGGCCGACGGCGGCGCCGGACTCTTCGGGGTGCCCGGGCTCCGGGTCGTGGCCGGCGGCGCGGTCCTATGGCTGTTCTACTTCCTGCTGCGGGCCGTCTACCCGCCGGGGATGGGCTTTGGCGACGTCAAGCTCGCGGGGGTGCTGGGCCTGTATCTGGGGTTCCTGGGCTGGGGTCACGTGTTTGCCGGAACGTTTGCGGCGTTCCTGTTCGGCGGCCTCTGGAGCCTGGCCCTGCTGGTAACTCGGCGGGGAACGATGAAATCGGATATTCCGTTCGGACCGTTCATGTTGGCCGGGGCGGCGGCCGCGATGCTGCTGCCTGCGGGTTAGGCTGACGGCATGGCCACCCCCGATTTCATCCTGAATCTGCGCGCGAAGATCGGCCACGACACCCTCTGGATTCCGGGTGCCCGGGCCGTGGTATTTGACGATCACGGCAGGGTCCTGCTCGGCCAGCGGGCCGACAACGGCCGCTGGGGGCTGATCACCGGGATCCTTGAACCGGGGGAGGAGCCCGCGGCCGGCCTATTGCGGGAGGTCCTGGAGGAGACCGGGGTGGTTGCCGTCGCCGAGCGGCTGGTTTCGGTGGACACCGTCGGTCCCACCACCTATCCCAACGGCGACGTCTGCCACTTCCTGACCCTGGTCTTCCGGTGCCGCTTCGTCTCCGGCGAGGCGCGTGTCAACGACGACGAATCCCTCGCCGTGGGCTGGTTCCGGCCGGCCGACTTCCCCGAGCTTCTGCCCGGCCACCTGGAGGCGATCGAACGGGCCAGCGAGCCCGACGGCGAGGCACACTTCCGCAGCTGAACCGCCCCTGCTGCGGCCCGGTCGGTCAGCCGTGCAGGCGGGCCAGATCGGCGTCGTCGTTGCCGGACGTTTGATCTCCCTTCGCCGGGACGGTGTCCACGGGTTCCGTGCCGTCGGCAGGGTGGCGGACAGCGGCCCGTTCAGCCTCGAGCCGTTCAGCTTCCTCGCCGCCCACTGCCTCGCCGCGGGCCACCATTCCGGCGGTGTCCGAGAGCGGGATCTGCTTCAGCGTCAACGCCAGGAGCAGCGCGATGCCGAGGAACGGCAGCAGGTACCAGAAGACCGGAGCGAGCGAATCCGCGTAGGCGTTAACGATTGCGTCCTTGAGTTGGGCGGGCAGCTGGCTGAGGGCCTGCGGATCCAGTGTTTTGGTGGACTGCGACGCGTCCGCGCTGGAGGCGCCGGCACCCGTGAAGGCTTTGGTCAGCGACTCCGAGAGCCGGGAGGTGAAGATCGAGCCGAACACCGCGACGCCCAGCGAGGCGCCGACCTCGCGGAAGTAGTTGTTGGTGCTGGTGGCGGTGCCGATCTGTTCGGCCGGCACGGAGTTCTGTACCACCAGGACGATCACCTGCATGATCGAGCCGAGGCCCGCACCGAAGATGAACAGCTGGACGCAGATGACCCAGATGGGAGTCGCCGCCGTCAGTGTGGTCAGCCACAGCATGGCGGCAATTGTGAGGACCCCRCCCAGGATCGGGAACATCTTGTACTTGCCGGTCTTGGAGATCCGGATGCCGGAGAAGATGGCCATGCCCATCAGGCCCACCATCATGGGCAGCATCAGCAGTCCGGACTCCGCGGCGGAGGTGCCGGAGGACATCTGCAGGAAGGTCGGGACGAAGGCGATCGCGGCGAACATCCCGAGGCCGAGCGTGAAGCCGATAGCGGTGGCGTTGATGAAGATCGGATTCTTGAACAGGCTCAGCGGGATGATGGGGTCCTCGGCCCGGCGCTCCACCAGGATGAATGCGGCGGCGGCAAGGACGACGCCGGCGCCGAAGGCCCAGGTCACCGGGGAATCCCAGCCCTGGTCCTTCTTGCCGCCGAAGTCGGTGAAGAAGATAAGGCAGGTGGTGGCCGCGGAGAGCAACAGCACCCCGAGAATGTCGATCCGCTTTTCGGCCTTCTTGTTCGGCAGCGTCAGGGTGAACCAGGCAATGGTGAACGCGGCAATGCCGATGGGGATGTTGATGTAGAAGGCCCATTCCCAGGTCAGGTGGTCCACGAAGAAACCGCCCAGCAGCGGGCCGGCGACGGCGGAGAGGCCGAAGATCGCGCCGAGCGGGCCCATGTACTTGCCGCGGTCCTTGGCGGGCACGATGTCCGCGATGATGGCCTGGGAGAGGATCATCAGGCCACCGCCACCCAGGCCCTGGACGGCCCGGAAGATGACAAAGCCCCAGAAATCGGTCGCGAAGGCGCAGCCCACCGAGGCCAGGGTGAACAGGGCGATTGCCACGAGGAAGAGGTTCCGGCGGCCGAGGATGTCGCCGAACTTCCCGTAGATCGGCATGACGATGGTGGTGGCCAGCAGGTAGGCCGTGGTGATCCAGGCCTGGTGCTCGACGCCGCCGAGCTTGCCGACGATGGTGGGCATGGCGGTGGAGACGATGGTCTGGTCCAGGCTGGAGAGCAGCATTCCCGCGATGAGGGCGGAGAAGATGATCCAGATGCGTTTCTGGGTCAGCAGCAGCGGGGCCGCCGCCGCTTTGGTACCTACGGTGGTGCTCATTGTTGTCCTTTTGCGGAGACGGGTTCTGTGAAGTTCTGGGTGAAGAGTTGCCGGGCGGCCGAGACGTTGGCCAGCAGCAGCTCCGGGTACGGGCGCGTGTTGCCCTCGGAGAAAAAAGTCATGCTCGTTTTGCGGGCGATGTTGGCGAGCAGCACGACGGCCATCTGGACAACCGGGTGATCCGGGGAGACGCCCTCGCGGCGTGCGAGGACGCCAGCGAATTCCCTCTCGCGTTCGTCCGTGGCACCAATGATCCTCAGCATGAGCTGGGGTTCCTTCTTGATCACCCCGATCAGCTGGCGGGTTTCCTCCGGAGAGGAGACCATGTTTTCTGACAGCTTCAGGGTCAGCGCGATGAGGTCCTGGAACAGGGTCGGCGAGATTTCACCGGGCGCCGATGACTCGCCACCGCAGATGAAATCCTCAAGAACGTCGGCAGGAACCTCGTCGTCCGCGTGGCCGAGGATGGCGTCTTCCTTGGTGGGGAAGTAGTTGAAGAACGTGCGGCGTGAAATGTCCGCTCGCTCGCAGACCTCTTCCACCGTGTATCCGTTCAGGCCGCGCTCCGCTGTCAGGGCACGCGCGACGGCGGTGATGGCGGCCCGCGTCGCGGCCCGCTTTCGGCTGCGGAGCCCTCCGCCAATTGGTGCACTATTACTCACAAAGTAAAGTTTTGCACTCCTGCTCGTTTAGTGCAAGATTGGCAGATGTGGCCTTAAACACCAGCGGCGGCCCGCCTTCGCTGGGAAGGGGGCCGCCGCCGTCGTGCTTGGCGGGAAATCAGGCCTTGTGCGGCGGGCGCGTCATCGACATGACGTCCAGGGCGGTGTCCAGCTGCTCTTCGGTCAGCTCGCCGCGCTCCAGGAAGCCCATCGCGACGACGGTCTCGCGGATGGTCAGGCCCTCCGCGACGGCCTTCTTGGCGATCTTGGCGGCGTTCTCATAGCCGATGTACTTGTTCAGCGGCGTCACGATGGACGGCGACGCCTCGGCGAGGAAGCGGGCGCGCTCGACGTTCGCGGTGATGCCGTCGATCATCTTGTCGGCCATGACGCGGCTGGTGTTGGCCAGGAGGCGGACGGATTCGAGCAGGTTGGCGGCCATCACCGGGATGCCGACGTTTAGTTCGAAGGCCCCGTTGGTGCCGGACCAGGCGATGGCGGTGTCATTGCCGATGACCTGGGCGGCCACCATGATGGACGCTTCACAGATGACCGGGTTGACCTTGCCCGGCATGATCGAGGAACCGGGCTGCAGGTCCGGGATCGCGATTTCGCCCAGACCGGTGTTGGGGCCGGAGCCCATCCAGCGCAGGTCGTTGTTGATCTTCATGAAGGAGATCGCGATGTTGCGCAGCTGGCTGGACGCCTCGATCAGGCCGTCGCGGTTGGCCTGGGCCTCGAAGTGGTCGCGGGCCTCCGTCAGCGGCAGACCGGTGTCCGCGGCGAGGATTTCGATCACGCGCTCGGGGAAGCCCGCAGGGGTGTTGATGCCGGTGCCGACGGCGGTGCCGCCCAGCGGAACTTCGGCGACGCGGGGGAGGGAAGCGTTGATGCGTTCGATGCCGTAGCGGACCTGCGCCGCGTAGCCGCCGAACTCCTGGCCGAGGGTTACCGGGGTGGCATCCATCAGGTGCGTGCGGCCGGACTTCACGACGTCCTTGAACTCCACCGCCTTGCGCTCCAGGGACTCCGCCAGGTAGCCGAGGGCCGGGATCAGGTCATTGATCAGCGCGGACGTGGCAGCGACGTGGACCGAGGTCGGGAAGACGTCGTTGGAGGACTGCGAGGCGTTCACGTGGTCGTTCGGGTGGACCACCTTGTCACTGCCGGCGGCCGAGAGTGCGCGGGACGCGAGTTCGGCGATGACTTCGTTGGTGTTCATGTTCGAGGAGGTTCCGGACCCGGTCTGGAACACATCAATCGGGAAGTGGCCGTCGTATTTGCCGGTGGCGACCTCGTCGGCGGCGTCGGCAATGGCCTGGGCCAGCTCACCGTCGAGCACTCCCAGTTCCGCGTTGGCCTGGGCGGCAGCCTTCTTAACCCGGGCGAGTGCCTCGATGTGGGTTCGTTCCAGGGTCTTGCCCGAGATCGGGAAGTTTTCGACCGCGCGCTGCGTCTGGGCGCGGTACAGCGCGTTCACCGGGACGCGGACTTCGCCCATCGTGTCGTGTTCAATCCGGAATTCTTCAGTGTTCAAATCTGCTGTGGAAGTCATGGGGCTAGCTTATTGGGCCAAGGCGTCCCACCGAAAACCGTGACCTGCGGCGGAATCCCGGCTGCTAGAGCTCGCCGATTCCGGAAACCAGGTCGGCCCGGCCCTCGGCGAGGCTGTAGGCCAGCCCGATCACGGCCGCGCGGCCGCTTTCGACAGCGTCGGAAATCACCCGGGAGCTGTCCACAAGGCGCTGCGACGTCTGCTTGACGTTCTCCACCACCATGTCGTGGACGTCGTGCTGGTCGTTGCGCAGCGAGGTCAGGACGGACGGCGTGATGCGCTCCACCAGGCTGCGGATGAACCCGACCGGCATCTGCCCGGTCTCCACGGCGTTCTTCGTGGCGATGACCGCGCCGCAGCTGTCGTGGCCGAGGACCACAATCAGCGGCACGCCGAGCACGCCGATGCTGTATTCGATCGAGCCGAGCACGGCGTCGTCGATCACCTGGCCGGCCGTCCGAACTACAAATGCGTCACCCAGGCCCAAGTCGAAGATGATCTCCGCGGCCAGGCGGGAATCCGCGCAGCCAAAGATGACGGCGAAGGGATGCTGAGTCTCCACCAGCGAGGACCGCCGCGAGGCGTCCTGGTTCGGGTGTGAGGATTCGCCGGCGACAAAACGCGCGTTGCCTTCGCGCAGGCGGTGCCAGGCGAGGGCGGGGGTCAGTTGAGTAGTCACCGTGCTTACTTTACTGCGCCGGCGTGGCCGAAGGTGAAACGGTGGCCGCCGGGTTGCTGTCCAGCGACTTCACGACCGCCGCGGCGAGCACCGAGAACTCTTCCAGCTGTGCCGGCCCGGTCAGGACCACCGTGGTCCCGCGGTAGTCGAGCACCATGGACTTCTCGCCCTTGCCGGTGTCGCGCAGTTGCCAGTCGCGTCCGCCGGCGTTCCGGGTGCCGGTCACCGGCGCGCTTTTGGTCTGTTGCTGCAGCCACGTCGGATTCGACTGCCGGGTCTGCACCAGGGCGATGAAGGACTCCTTCGGCGTCAGGTAGCCGACCTGCCAGGTCGCCACCCCGCTGCCGGACCCGGACTCCCAGCGGGCGTAATTCGAACGGAATGTGTCGCCGATTTCCGGCGTCACAGGTGTGAATCCCGCCACACCGGCGGCGTTCTGCGCGATGGCGCTGACGTTGATATTCGGGCGGTAGCCGTCGCCGTTGGGCGACGGGTTCATCAGCACCACCGGGAGGAAAGCGCCGATGCTCACCACCAACGCGATGATCATGCCGATCACCGAGGCGTTGGCCCGCTTTGCCGCCGCGGCGCGGATGACGGGCTTGACGGGCTGGTCACTGGCGGGGCTGTCAGCATCGGGCGCCGTTCCGCCGGCCGGCGATCCGGGAGCCTCGGGCGGCGTGTCCTGCAATTCATTCACCCCTCTATAGTCGCCCATTCCGGGCCGTTCTCACATTCGGCGGGCGGGCGCCGTCCGGCGGCGGGCGGTTTCGCGGTGTGGTCATTCCATGACCGATCGGGGCCGCCGCGACTATGATCAGTAACAGTCGAATCACCGCGGCAACCGGAGACCGGATGCCGCGGGTTCAATGATCGCCACTCGAAGAAGAGGTTCACGTGTCACCAGCGTCCATGACCCAGAAGTACTCCACGCTTTCCCCGTCGCTTGCCGTCGGAATCGATGAGCCTGACCGCAACCTGGCCCTGGAACTGGTCCGTGTCACCGAGGCGGCGGCGATCGCCGGCGGCCACTGGGTTGGCTTCGGCGACAAGAACAAGGCCGACGGCGCCGCCGTTGACGCCATGCGTTCCTTCCTGCAGACCGTGCACTTCAACGGCGTCGTGGTCATCGGAGAAGGCGAAAAAGACGAAGCGCCGATGCTGTTCAACGGTGAGCGTGTCGGCGACGGCACCGGCCCCGAGTGCGACGTCGCCGTCGACCCGATCGACGGGACCCGGCTGACCGCCCTCGGCATCAACAACGCCCTGGCGGTCCTGGCCGTGGCTGAGCGGGGTTCCATGTTCGACCCCTCCGCCGTGTTCTACATGGAGAAGCTCGTCACCGGGCCCGAGGCCGCCGACATGGTCGACCTGCGCCTGCCGGTGAAGCAGAACCTGCACCTGATCGCCAAGGCCAAGGGGGTCAAGGTCAACCAGCTCAACGTGATGATCCTGGACCGTGACCGGCACCGCCCGCTGGTCGAGGAGATCCGCGAGGCCGGCGCCCGCACGAAGTTCATCATGGACGGCGACGTCGCCGGCGCCATCGCGGCCGCTCGTGCCGGCACCGGCGTCGATGCCCTGATGGGCATCGGCGGAACCCCGGAAGGCATCGTCGCGGCCTGTGCGATCAAGTCCCTCGGCGGCGTCATCCAGGGCCGGCTCTGGCCCACCAGTGACGAGGAGAAGCAGAAGGCGATCGACGCCGGGCACGACCTCGACCGGGTGCTCTCCACCAACGACCTGGTCTCGAGCGACAACTGCTACTTCGCCGCCACGGGCATCACCGACGGCGACCTGCTCAAGGGTGTGCGCTACTCCAAGGACAAGGTCCTCACCCAGTCCATCGTGATGCGCTCCAAGTCGGGCACCATCCGCTTCGTGGACGGCGAGCACCAGGCCAGCAAGTGGGAGGGCTACGCCCGCAAGCACTAGCCCGCGGCCTCCCGCCCGCTGGACTCCCGCTCGCGGCCTCCCGCCCGGTGGACATGCTCAGCGCGAACCACGAACAGTGGACAGAAGCACATTCTGTCCACTGTTCGTGTTTAAGACTGGGCATGTCCCCCCGGTCTGGCTACGAAGAATGGGCATGTCCCACTGGGTTAGCAACGAAGAATGGGCATGTCCCTCGGAACAAGCCGCCGCAGCTGTTCCTGGGGCTGCGTTCACCGGTCCCGTCCGGCATTGGATAGGGTGGGGCCATGACTTGGCTTG
>NZ_JBFRFD010000115.1:0-8265 GCF_052114645.1 Arthrobacter sp. 2YAF22_2 | reverse complement strand
GAGCACCTTCCCGGCCGTGTTCAACGCCGCCAACGAGGAAGCCGTAATGGCGTTCCATGCCGGCCGGATCCGCTTCACCGATATTGTCGATACGATCGAAGCCGTGCTCAGCGAGCACTCAGGGTCCTCCCGGCTGACGCTCGAATCCGTGCTGGATGCTGAACAGTGGGCACGCGCCCGGGCCCTCGAGCGTTTGGCCGTTGGAAGTGCCTAAGAATTAGCCGACCAGTGCCCAGGAAGTAGCAAGCCCAGCATGAGCCCCGTTGTCCTCTTTATCCTCGGCGTCGTCTTCGTCGTGATCGGCATCGCCGTGTCCATCGCCCTGCACGAGGTGGGGCACCTGGTCCCGGCCAAGCTCTTTAAGGTGCGCGTCACCAAGTACATGATCGGCTTCGGGCCCACCCTGTGGTCGAAGCGCCGCGGCGAGACCGAGTACGGCGTGAAGGCGATCCCGCTCGGCGGCTTCGTCTCGATGATCGGCATGTACCCGCCGAACAAGACCGACGGCAGCGTCCGCCCGTCCAGCACCGGCATGTTCCAGTCGCTCGCCTCCGACGCCCGCTCCCTCGCGCACGAGGAGATCGGCCCAGGCGACGAAAACCGGGTCTTCTACCGGCTGTCGGTCTGGAAGAAAGTCATCATCATGCTCGGCGGCCCGGCGATGAACCTGCTGATCGGCGTGGCGCTGACCGCCGTGCTGCTGATGGGCTTCGGCGTGGCGGCGTCCACCACCACCATCGCGGACGTCTCCAAATGCCAGGTCAAGGCCGGCGAAACGGTGGATCCCAACTCGGCCGACTGCAAGCTCACCCCGGCAGCAACCGCCGGCCTCAAACCCAACGACCGGATCACGTCCTTTGACGGCAAGCAGGTCACCAGCTGGGAAGAGCTCACCGGCTGGATCCGCGCCTCCGCGGACAAGCCCGTCAGCATCACCGTGGAGCGCAACGGCGCTCCGGTCACCACCACCGTCACCCCGGTGCTGTCCGCGCGCCCGGTCATCGGGCCAGACGGGCGGCAGGCCAAGGACGCCGCCGGCAAGCCCAGCTACCAAGATGTGGGCTTCCTCGGCATCGGCGCCCAGACCGCGCTGGTGCAACAGCCCGCCACGGCCGTGCTCCCGCTGGCCGGCGAGAACATCAAACAGATCGCCGGCGTCGTGGTGAACCTGCCGGCCCGGGTGGCCGGGGTGGCGCAAG
This sequence comes from Arthrobacter sp. 2YAF22_2, assembly GCF_052114645.1. Taxonomy (NCBI): domain Bacteria; kingdom Bacillati; phylum Actinomycetota; class Actinomycetes; order Micrococcales; family Micrococcaceae; genus Arthrobacter; species Arthrobacter sp. 2YAF22_2. The sequence goes on along the minus strand of NZ_JBFRFD010000115.1, from coordinate 7,066 downwards.
CCGCCTTCAGCGAGGAGCCCCGCGACCCGAACGGCCCCATCAGCGTCGTCGGCGTGGGCCGCGTGGCGGGCGAAGTCGCCGCCATGGAGCAGGTCCCGCTGCAGAGCCGCGTGGCCGCCCTGGTAGGGCTGCTCGCGGGGCTCAACTTCGCCTTGGCCGTGTTCAACCTCGTTCCGCTGTTGCCGCTCGACGGCGGCCACGTGGCCGGGGCGCTCTACGAGGGCGCCCGCCGGCAGATTGCCAAGCTGTTCGGCCGCCCGGACCCCGGCGCCTTCGACATTGCCAAGCTGCTCCCGGTCACCTATGTCGTGGCCGTGCTGCTGATGGGCATGTCCGCGCTGCTGATCTACGCGGACATCGTCAAACCGGTCAACCTCTTCGGTTAGCGGCGCACGCCGGCCGGCCAGGCAGACCGGGCCGGGCAGCCGGCCGGTCAAATCTGAATCCCGGTGATTTATCGCTATCAGCTCATTCTGGCTTATTTTCAATAATCAGTCCTAAATGGTTGATCTGTCCGAATCAGCCGCCTAGGGTTGGGACATGTACGTTCTGACCATTGACCAGCGCGGCAGTACCGCCGACGTCGACCGCGTCCCGGACCTGCTGGCCGAACTGGCCGCGCTTTGCCCCGACGCACACTTCGAACGCTCGGTCGGCGACGAGGTCCAAGGCGTGCTGCAGCACCCGGACGACGTCGTGGAAATCGCCTTGCACGCACTCCGCAGCGGCCACTGGTACGTGGGCATCGGGGTGGGCCCGGTGGAGCTCCCGCTGCCCGCCAGCCCCCGGGAAGGATCGGGTCCGGCCTTCGTGGCGGCGCGCTCGGCAGTGGAACGGGCCAAGTCCGCAGCCTCGCGCGTCCCGCTCGCTGTCGCCGGAGAGGCTCGTCGGGGGACTGCCGCCGGCCCCGGGCGCGGACCGGGGCCGGCAACGCCGGGAGTCCGCGAATGTTCGAATGCCGAGGCCGTGCTGCGGCTGATCGGCCGCCTCGTCCAGGACCGGACCGCCGCGCAGTGGAAGGTGGTCGACGTGCTGCGCGGCATCCAGCACGGCCACGCCGGCACCCACGGGACGCAAAAGATCGCGGCCCGGCAACTCGGAATCACGGAACAATCGGTGAGCCGCGCGCTGCTTCGATCCGGCTGGCAGGAAGAATGGGCGGCGAGGCCTGCCGCTGAAATGCTGCTGGGCCTGGCACACAGCCTGATCGACGGGACGGACGACGACGCCCCGCAGACACGTAGTAAAGGAGACCGGTGAGCGCCCTCTGGATCACCCTGGCCCTGCTGGTGGCCGGATTCGCCGGCTGGCCGGTCACCGCCCTGGTGTTCCGGCTGGCGCGGACCATCGATGACCGGTCGGACAGCCGGGCCGACGGTGGAGCCTCTGCGGATAACCCTTCCGCGGACAGCACGGTCGACGGCGAGATCACCCTGCCGGCGGCGTCACCAGCGCCGAGGCCGGCATCGGCCGCGGGGGCCGTCGAACCAGCCGTTGAACCAACCGTTGAAGCAACTGTCGGAACAACCCCGGCAGCGCCAGGGACCAGCACCCGCATCCTGCGTGGCGGTGCGATCATCGGCGTGCTCGAGCGGTTGGCTGTCTGCATGGCGATCCTGACCGGCCAGCCCGTCGCCATCGCCTACGTCGTGGCGATCAAGGGCCTCGGACGCTTCGCGGAGCTGAAGGAAACGCCGGTCGCCGCCGAACGGTTCATCATCGGCACCCTCACCTCCATGCTCTGGGCCGCTGGAGTGGCAGCCCTGACCAAGGTGATCTTCCTCGGCTGACGCGCTTCGGCCGAGGCGTCCGGCGGGCAGGGGCGATAGGGTAGCGGTATGACTGTTTTTGCTGTTGAGTACGTTTACGACGCCGAATCCGCCGCTACCCGCGACGCCACCCGCCCCGCGCACCGCGAATGGACCGCAGGACTCGCCCAGGACGGCACGCTCCTTGCCAGCGGCCCCTACTCGGACGGCGCCGGCGCCCTCCTCATCTTCAAGGCGGCCGACGAGCCGGCCCTGACAGAGATCCTGAAGCAGGACCCCTACGCCGGTGCCGGCGCCATCTCCGGCATCCGCACGACGGTGTGGGCTCCGGTGACCGGCCTGCTGGCCGGGCACGCCGCCTAGCCCCGCACCGCCCGCCCACCATCGATCCTGAGATTTAAGAGGAGTCCACGTGACCTCGGTCAGCCTGGGAATGCCGTCCGCACCGCCCCCCGTACTTGCCCCGCGCCGAAAGACCCGCCAGATCAAGGTGGGCTCGGTCGGCGTCGGCTCCGACTCGCCGATCAGCGTGCAGTCGATGACCACGACTCCGACCACGGACATCAACGCCACCCTGCAGCAGATCGCCGAACTGACCGCCTCCGGCTGTGACATCGTCCGAGTGGCCTGTCCTTCAGCCGATGACGCAGCGGCCCTGCCGATCATCGCCCGCAAGTCGCAGATCCCGGTGATCGCCGACATCCACTTCCAGCCCAAGTACGTGTTCGCGGCGATCGAAGCCGGCTGCGCTGCCGTCCGCGTGAACCCGGGCAACATCCGGAAGTTCGACGACCAGGTCAAGGAAATCGCCCGCGCGGCCAAGGACCACGGCACCTCGATCCGGATCGGCATCAACGCCGGTTCGCTGGAGCCGGGCATCCTGAAGAAGTACGGCAAGGCCACCCCGGAGGCCTTGGTCGAATCCGCGGTCTGGGAGGCCTCGCTGTTCGAAGAACACGGCTTCCACGACTTCAAGATCTCGGTCAAGCACAACGACCCGGYCATCATGGTGGCCGCCTACGAGATGCTGGCGGAAAAGGGCGACTGGCCGCTGCACCTCGGTGTGACCGAGGCAGGGCCGGCCTTCCAAGGCACCATCAAGTCCGCCACCGCCTTCGGAGCCCTGCTTTCGCGCGGGATCGGCGACACCATCCGGGTCTCCCTCTCCGCCCCGCCGGTGGAGGAGATCAAGGTGGGCAACCAGATCCTGCAGTCACTGAACCTGCGCCCGCGGAAGCTCGAAATCGTCTCCTGCCCCTCCTGCGGCCGCGCCCAGGTGGACGTCTACACGCTCGCCGAGCAGGTCACCGCCGGGCTTGAGGGGATGGAGGTCCCGCTGCGCGTCGCCGTCATGGGCTGCGTGGTCAACGGCCCCGGCGAAGCCCGGGAAGCGGACCTCGGCGTCGCCTCGGGTAACGGCAAGGGCCAGATCTTCGTCAAGGGCGAGGTCATCAAGACTGTTCCTGAGGACCAGATTGTTGAGACACTGATCGAAGAGGCAATGCGTCTCGCTGAAGAGATGGGGGAGTCCGATGGCGAAGATGCTGTCCAGGGTGGCCCCGTGGTTAGCGTCTCGTAGGGACGGCGCCACCGGGCCCACGGCCGGCCTCACCCTTCGGGTCCTGGCGGGCGCGGACACCGGCGCGTTACTGCAGCTCGCCCGGCAGGACGCCGTCGCGAACGTCTTTATCCTGTCCCACCTCGAAACAGCCGGAACCGCGGCGCCCACCGGCGGCGGTGCCAGCATCTTCGGCGTGTTCGACGGCGACACTCTGCTGGGGGCGTGCTGGGCGGGCGCCAACCTGGTGCCGGTGCAGCTGGATCCGGAGCTGGCCGGCCTGGTCGCGGCCGCCGCGCACCATTCCGGCCGCCGGTACGCTTCGATTTTCGGTCCGGCCGAGGCGGTCCTGGCGCTGTATGCGGCCCTCGAGCAGTTGGGCTGCCCCGCGCAGGAGGTCCGCGGCGAGCAGCCGCTGATGAGCATCGCCGGGCCACCTTTGATCGAGCCCAACCCCGCGCTGGACTTTGGCCAGCTCGCGGACTTCGACCGGATCCTGCCGGCCTGCGCTGCCATGTTCGAGGAGGAAGTGGGCTATTCGCCCTACCTCGGCGGCCGCGACTACTACAGCCGCCGGGTCAAGAGCCTGATCCGGGCAGGCCATTCGCTGGTCCACTTGGGCCCGGGCCGCGAAGTGGTATTCAAGGCCGAACTCGGCGCTGTCACGGCAGATGTCACGCAGGTGCAGGGCGTCTGGATGAATCCCGCGTTCCGAGGGCTGGGCCGGAGCGCCGGCTACATGGCCGCCGTCGTGGTCCTCGCCCAGACCGTCGCCCCGGTCACGAGCCTGTACGTCAACGACTTCAACACCCGTGCGCGCGCCAGCTATGAGCGGGCCGGGTTCCGCCAGGTGGGCACCTTCGCGACGGTGCTTTTCTAGTCACATTATTGACAAGCTGTTTCGACAGAAATCTGGTTGACGACTCTTGTTTTAGTGGCTGGGATCACATAGGTTCTAGCTAAGCCGCGCCGAGCAGGCGCGAGCGCTCTCAGGGAAGAAACCGACCCTTGGCTGCAGGTGCCGTCCGGCAAGGCGGGGCCAGCTGGACGGGCAGCCTTGGGCAGAGCGGCACTGGGGTCGCAGAGAGCCACGCCATCACGGGATGACCAGCCGGTAACGGCCAGGGGCTTCCGCGTTATGGCGTGGCTCTTCCCTTTCCGCCGGGGAACGCGGCCGCCGGCAGACGGTAGATTGGTAGCTGGACAATTTTCGTAAACATCCAGAACGCCCCGCACTTCCTCAGAAACGGATACCTCCCAGTGGTCCTTCGACTCTCCAAGCTGTTCCTGCGCACCCTGCGTGAAGACCCCGCCGACGCTGAAGTCGCCAGCCACCGGCTGCTGGTCCGTGCCGGCTATATCCGCCGCGCGGCTCCGGGCATCTACACCTGGCTGCCGCTGGGACTGAGCGTACTGCGCAGGGTCGAGCAGATCATCCGCGAGGAAATGGCCGCCATCGGTGCCCAGGAAGTCCATTTCCCGGCCCTGCTGCCCAAGGAACCCTACGAGGTGACCAACCGCTGGACTGAGTACGGCGAGGGCATTTTCCGGCTCAAGGACCGCAAGGGCAACGACTACCTGCTGGCCCCGACCCATGAGGAAATGTTCACCCTGCTGGTCAAGGACCTGTACTCCTCGTACAAGGACCTGCCCCTGAGCATCTACCAGATCCAGAACAAGTACCGCGATGAAGCCCGTCCCCGGGCCGGCCTGCTGCGCGGCCGCGAATTCATCATGAAGGACTCCTACTCCTTCGACGTCGACGACGCCGGCCTGGATGCCAGCTACGCGGCGCACCGCGGCGCCTACCTGAAGATCTTCGAACGACTCGGCCTGGAAGTCGTTCCGGTGGCGGCCACGGCCGGCGCCATGGGCGGCTCCAAGAGCGAGGAGTTCCTGCACCCGACCGAGATCGGCGAGGACACCTTCGTGCGCTCTCCCGGYGGCTACGCGGCCAATGTCGAAGCGGTCACCACGGTGGTGCCCCCCGCCATCGATTTCAGCAACGCGCCGGCCGCGGAGGTCCGCGACACCCCTGACACCCCGACGATCGACACGCTCGTCGACGCCGCCAACGCCCTGGTTCCCCGCGGCGAGGCCGACGGCGGCGCCTGGACCGCAGCGGACACGCTCAAGAACGTGGTCCTCGCCGTCACCCTGCCGACCGGTGAACGACAGCTCGTCGTGATCGGCGTGCCCGGCGACCGCGGCGTGGACCTCAAGCGCGTCGAGGCGAACATCGGCGCCTTCCTGCCCATCGGCGGCGAGATCACCCTCGAGGCAGCCAACGAGGAGGACCTCAAGAAGCAGGCGCTCCTGGTCAAGGGCTACATCGGCCCGGGCCTGTCCTTGGACGCCCCGCTGCTGGGAGCCGAGGGCGCCTCGAAGCTGCTCTACCTGGTGGATCCCCGGGTTGTCAGCGGCTCCGCCTGGGTCACCGGCGCCAACGAGGCGGGCAAGCACGTCTTCGGCCTTGTTGCCGGCCGCGATTTCGGCTGGGACGGCGTCATTGAGTGCACCGAGGTGCGCGCCGGGGACGAAGCCCCGGACGGCTCCGGGCCGCTGGAAACCGCCCGCGGCATCGAGATGGGCCACATCTTCCAGCTCGGCCGCAAGTACGCAGAAGCACTCGACCTGAAGGTCCTGGACCAGAACGGCAAACAGGTTGTCGTGACCATGGGTTCCTACGGCGTCGGTGTCACCCGCGCTGTGGCCGCCCTGGCCGAGTCCAACCACGACGACAAGGGCTTGATTTGGCCCCGGGCCGTTGCGCCGGCCGACGTCCACGTCGTCGCGGTGGGCCGCGGCGAGGAAATCTTCGCGGCCGCCGAAAAATTGTCGCTGGAACTGGAAGCGGCCGGCCTTGAGGTCATCTATGACGACCGCGCCAAGGTGTCGCCGGGCGTCAAGTTCGGCGACGCCGAGCTCGTGGGTGTCCCGACCATCGTCGCCGTCGGACGCGGGCTCGTGGACGGCGTCGTGGAAATCAAGGACCGCCGCAGCGGCGAGGCCGAGAACATTGCCGTGGACAAGGCTGTCGACCACGTGGTCAACGCCGTCCGCAGCAACTGACGCGTCCCGGCGTCGCCAGGTATGGTCTCGGGGCTTGAATCGATCCAGCTCGCCACGCTGGTCCTCGTGGTGGTTGCCGGGTTCGCCGCCGGCTGGGTCGACGCCGTGGTGGGCGGCGGGGGCCTGATCCAGCTTCCGGTCATGCTGCTGGTCCCGGGAATCACCCCGGTGCAGGCGCTGGCGACGAACAAGATGGGTTCCATCTTCGGCACCACCACCAGCGCGGTGACCTTCTACCGGCGCGTCGGGCCGGACCTGCGCACCGCCGTGCCGATGGCGGTCATTGCGCTGGCCGGCAGCTTCGGCGGGGCCGTGCTGGCAGCGACCCTGCCGGCGAGCGTGTTCAAGCCGATCATCGTGGCGGCGCTGGTCGCAGTGGCGCTGTTCACCGCGCTCCGCCCCAACGTGGGCGGGCTGACCCGGCTGCGGCACGACGGCCACCGGCACTACGTCATCGCCTGCCTGATCGGCGCCGTGATCGGCTTCTACGACGGCATGATCGGTCCGGGCACCGGATCGTTCCTGATCATCGCGCTGGTGTCCGCGATGGGCTATGCCTTCCTGGAAGCCAGCGCCAAGGCCAAGATCGTCAACATGGCCACCAACGCGGGCGCCCTGCTTTTCTTCCTGCCGCATGGTTCACTGCTTTGGGGCCTCGGCCTGGTCT
>NZ_JBFRFD010000114.1:0-8357 GCF_052114645.1 Arthrobacter sp. 2YAF22_2 | reverse complement strand
CCATGAGTGAAACAAGCTCGTCCGCTGCCCGACGAACGTCATCATTGATGACGGTGTGATCGAACTCCGGTTCAGCGGCTAGTTCTACTTTACCGGTTTCCAGTCGTCGCTGCTGTTCCTCGGCCGATTCCGTGCCGCGGCCCACCAGGCGGCGCACCAATTCCTCCCAGCTGGGCGGGGCCAGAAAGACGAACTGGGCATCGGGAACGGCTTGCTTTACTTGGCGGGCGCCCTGCAGGTCGATCTCCAGCAGCACCGAGCGGCCGTCGGCAATCGCCGCGTCCACGGTGCTTTTGAGGGTCCCGTACGTGTTCTGCCCGTGCACCACGGCCCATTCCAACAATTCCCCGGCCGCCACGAGGGCCTCAAACTCATCCTTGGACTTGAAGTAGTAATGCACCCCATCGATCTCACCGGGCCGCGGCGGGCGGGTCGTTGCCGATACTGAAAGCCAGACTTCGGGATAGTTGTCCCGGATATAGGTGGACACGGTGCCTTTGCCAACAGCCGTCGGACCGGCGAGGACTGTCAGTCCCGGTTTCTTGCTCACGTATTCCTTTGGGCGGTGGGGGAAGCTCGGCGGACCAAGCTATTTCTCGTCTATAAAATCTACCAGCGCCCGGCGCTGGTGGATTCCCAGGCCCCGCACTCGGCGTGAGGCGGCGATGCCGAGACGGTCCATGATGGCCGCTGCACGCACCTGGCCTATCCCCGGCAACGCCTCCAGCAGCTCTACCACCCGCATCCGAGCGATCGCCTCATCCGTCTCCCCCGCACTGAGCAGCTCCGCGACCGACAGTTCCCCGGACTTCAGCCGATCCTTGGCCGCCGCCCGGGCCGAGCGCGCCGCGGCGGCCTTGTGCAGGGCATCGGCACGCTCCTGCGGCGTGAGGGGTCGCAAGCTCAATGAGGTCCTCCCTGCGTAGCTGTCCCGAACCTACCCTCTGGAGGCGCAGAAAATCAATGGAACGACGCCGCCGGCAACCCGCCGCGGGCGGAGCGGCCTAGGCCCCGCGAAGTTCATCGAGCGTGCGCTGCGCCGCGGCCCGCAGGTCCGCGGTCTGCGGGCCGGCGCCGAGGATGTCCCGGCTGGAGGTGCCAAGGACCTGGCCGTAGGCGCTGCCGAAGGTGCGCCGCAGGTCGGCCGCCGTGGCGCCCTGCGCGCCGAGCCCCGGCGCGAGGATCGGCCCGCGGACCGCCGCGAGGTCCAGGTTCAGGTCCGTCAGCGCTGAGCCGACGGTCGCGCCGACGACCAGGCCCACGGATCCCAGCTCACCGGCGTACCTGAGGTTCTCGGCGGCCGCGGCCCGGGTAATGCGCCGGGCCACCGAGTCCGCCCCGCCGGCGTGCTGCACGGAGGCGCCCTCGGGGTTGGAGGTCAGGGCCAGGACGAAGACGCCGCGGCCGGTCTGCGCCGCGAGGTCCAGGGCCGGCCGGAGCGATTCGAAGCCGAGGTACGGGCTCAGCGTCACCGAGTCCGCGGCCAGGGCCGACCCGTCGCGCAGCCACGCGTCGGCGTAGGCGGCCATGGTGGAGCCGATGTCCCCGCGTTTGGCGTCGGCGATGCTGAGCACCCCGGCGTCGGCTGACGCGGCCAGGACGCGTTCCAGCACGGCCATGCCGGCCGAGCCGTGGCGTTCGTACAGTGCCACCTGGGGCTTGACCGCGGCAGCGAGCGAAGCGACGGCGTCGAGTACGGTGAGCGAGAAGCGCTCCAGCGCGGCGGCATCGTCGTTCAGGCCCCAGTGCTGCAGCAGCGCCGGGTGCGGGTCAATCCCGACGCAGAGCGGACCGCGCTCCGCCATGGCACGGCCCAGCCGGGAGCCAAAGGACTCCCGGCCGGCCGGTCCGGCACTGCCCGCCTCAGGCATGCTGGGGCACTGCGTCCGCGGCGGCGGTCCTGGCTGCCGCCTGGGAGGCGGCGAGGGCCGCTGCGTGCTCCTGCAGGCTTGTGACGGACCACTCGTAGGTCCGCATCGCCTCGATGGCCTGGACGGCGGCGTTGAACTCGGCCACCGTCGTGATGCACGGGATCCCGATCGACGTCGCGGCGGCGCGGATTTCGTACCCGTCACCGCGGGCTTCGCCGCCGGAAGGGGTGTTGAAGACCATATCGATCTCGCCGGCGATGATCAGGTCCGCGATGGTGCCTTCGCCCTCGGCGCTGGAGCCTTCGGCGACCTTGCGGACCGTCGTGGCCTGCAGTCCGTTGCGGCGCAGCACGTCGGCGGTGCCACCGGTGGAGACGATCTCAAAGCCGAGGTCGGAGAGGCGCTTGACGGCCATCAGGAAGGCGCGCTTGTCCCGGTTGGCAACGGACACGAAGACTTTGCCCTCGGTGGGCAGCGGGTTGTTGGCCGCCGCCTGGCTCTTCGCGAACGCGGTGTCGAAGTGCTTGTCGATGCCCATGACTTCGCCGGTTGAGCGCATTTCCGGGCCCAGCAGGGAGTCCACCACCTTGCCTTCAGGCGTGCGGAAGCGGCTGAACGGCAGGACCGCTTCCTTGACTGCCACCGGGGCATCCATCGGCAGCGTGGAGCCGTCGCCGGACTCCGGCAGCATCTTGTAGGCGCTGCGCAACTGGTGGATGGTGACGCCGGTGCCAATCAGGGCCGCCGCCTTGGCCATCTGCACGCCGGTGGCCTTGGACACGAACGGCACCGTGCGGGAGGCGCGCGGGTTGGCTTCGAGCACGTAGAGCACATCGGAGGCGAGGGCGAACTGGATGTTGATCAGGCCGCGGACCCCGACGCCGTCGGCGATGGCCCGCGTGGCGGTCCGGACCCGGTCGATCACGTTGTTGCCCAGGGTGATCGGCGGCAGCACGCAGGCGGAGTCGCCGGAGTGGATCCCGGCTTCCTCGATATGTTCCATGATGCCGCCAAGGTACAGGTCCTTGCCGTCGTAGAGGGCGTCGACGTCGATCTCCACGGCGTCCTCGAGGAAGCGGTCGATCAATACCGGGTGGTCCGGGGTGATCTCCGTGGCGTTGGCAATGTAGCGCGAGAGGTTCGGCTCGTCGTAGACGATCTCCATGCCGCGGCCGCCCAGGACGTACGAGGGGCGGACCAGGACCGGGTAGCCGATCTCGTCGGCGATCTTCTTGGCGTCCTCGAAGGAGACGGCGGTGCCGTTCTTCGGGGCGACCAGGCCGGCCTTGTCCAGCACCCGGGAGAAGGCGCCGCGGTGCTCGGCCAGGTCGATCGCCTCCGGTGAGGTGCCGAGGATCGGCACGCCGGCGTCGGCGAGCTGCTGCGCAAGCTTGAGCGGGGTCTGGCCGCCGAGCTGGACGAACACGCCCATCACGCCGCCGGTGCGCTCCTCGGCCGCGATGACCTCGAGCACGTCCTCGAGGGTGAGCGGTTCGAAGTACAGCCTGGTGGAGACGTCATAGTCGGTGGAGACGGTTTCCGGGTTGCAGTTGACCATGACGGTCTCGTAGCCGGCCTTGCGCAGCGCCATCGAGGCGTGCACGCAGGAGTAGTCGAATTCGATCCCCTGGCCGATCCGGTTCGGACCGGAGCCGAGGATGATGATGGACGGCTTGGCGTGCAGCGCCACCTCGTCCTCCTGGTCGTAGGAGGAGTAGTGGTACGGCGTGTAGGCCGCGAATTCTGCGGCGCAGGTATCCACGGTCTTGTAGACCGGGCGGATGCCGAGGGCCTGCCGGACGCCGCGGACGACGTCCTCCGAGTGGTGGGTCAGGGCGCCGATCTGCTCGTCGGAGAAACCGTGCCGCTTGGCGCGCTGCAGCATCTCCGTGCTCAGGGCACTGGAACGGCGGATCTCCTGGGAGATCTCGTTCAGCAGCTGCAGCTGGTCCAGGTACCACGGGTCGATCTTGGTGGCCTCAAACAGCTGCTCCACGGTGGCGCCGCCGAGCAGGGCACGCTGGACCTGGTGCAGTCGTTCGGTGGTGGGCCGCTTGGCCTTTTCGATCAGCTCCGGGACTTCCCATTCCGGGACCGGGCCGAAGTCCAGCTGGGAGCCCTTCTGCTCAAGGGAGCGCAGCGCCTTCTGCAGGGCCTCGGTAAAGTTGCGGCCGATCGCCATGGCCTCGCCCACCGACTTCATGGTGGTGGTCAGGGTGGGGTCCGCGGCCGGGAACTTCTCGAAGGCGAAGCGCGGAACCTTGACCACTACGTAGTCGAGGGTCGGTTCGAAGGAGGCCGGCGTCTTCTGCGTGATGTCGTTCGGGATCTCGTCCAGGGTGTAGCCGAGCGAGAGCTTGGTCGCGATCTTGGCGATCGCGAAGCCGGTGGCCTTGGAGGCCAGCGCCGAGGAGCGGGAGACGCGGGGGTTCATCTCGATCACGACGACGCGGCCGGTGTCGGGTTCGACGGCGAACTGGATGTTGCAGCCGCCGGTGTCGACGCCTACTTCGCGGATGACGGCGATCGAGATGTCACGCAGCCGCTGGTATTCACGGTCCGTCAGGGTCAGAGCCGGGGCGACCGTGATCGAGTCGCCGGTGTGCACGCCGACCGGGTCGAAGTTCTCGATCGAACAAACGACAACCACGTTATCGTTTTTGTCCCGCATCATCTCGAGCTCGTATTCCTTCCAGCCGAGGATGCTCTCTTCGAGCAGCACCTCGGTGGTGGGGCTGTACTGCAGGCCCTGGCCGACGATCCGGCGGAGGTCGTTCTCGTCGTAGGCGAGACCGGAGCCGAGGCCGCCCATGGTGAAGGAGGGCCGGACCACCATCGGGTAGCCGAGGTCAACGGCTGCGGTGAGGGCCTCGTCGATGGTGTGGATGATGTGGCTGCGGGCGGATTCGGCGCCGCAGCGTTCCACCACGCCCTTGAACTTCTCCCGGTCCTCGCCGAGTTCGATCGCGGCGATGTTGGCCCCGATGAGCTCCACGTTGTACTTCTCCAGTACGCCGTTCTTGTCCAGCGCGATCGCGGTGTTGAGCGCGGTCTGGCCGCCCAGGGTGGGCAGGAGCGCGTCGGGGCGTTCCTTGGCGATGATCTTCTCGACCACCTCGGGGGTGATCGGTTCGATGTAGGTGGCGTCGGCGAACTCGGGGTCGGTCATGATGGTGGCCGGGTTGGAGTTGACGAGGATCACGCGCAGGCCTTCGTCCTTGAGGACACGCAGTGCCTGGGTGCCGGAGTAGTCGAATTCGGCCGCCTGGCCGATCACGATCGGGCCGGAACCGATGACCAGGACGCTCTTAAGGTCAGTTCTCTTGGGCATTACTTCTTGTCCTCAGTCTTGGTCTCGGTGGCAGTCTTTGAAGAAGCGTCCGCCATCAACTCGATGAAGCGGTCGAAGAGGTACGCGGCGTCGTGCGGGCCGGCGGCGGCTTCCGGGTGGTACTGCACCGAGAAAGCGGGGATGTCCAGGCAGTACAGGCCCTCGACGACGTCGTCGTTGAGGCTGACGTGGCTGACCTCGACGCGGCCGAAGCGCTCCTCCGGCGCCTGCGTGGCGCCCTCAAGCGGGGCGTCGACGGCGAAGCCGTGGTTTTGCGAGGTGATTTCGACCTTGCCGGTGCGGCGGTCCATCACCGGCTGGTTGATCCCGCGGTGGCCGTAACGGAGCTTGTACGTCCCGAAACCCAGGGCCCGGCCCAGGATCTGGTTGCCGAAGCAGATGCCGAAGTAGGGCAGCTTGGCATCCAACACCGAGCGCAGCAGGTTGACCTGGCTATCGGCGGTGGCGGGGTCGCCGGGCCCGTTGGACATGAACACGCCGTCCGGGTTGACAGCCTTGACATCCTCGAGGGTGGCGGTGGCCGGCAGCACGTGGACCCGGACGCCGCGTTCGGCGAAACGGATCGGGGTCATCCGCTTGATGCCAAGATCGATCGCGGCGATGCTGAACCGCGGTTCGCCGTCCCAGCCCCAGTCGCCGGGCTCAACCGTGTACGCCTCATCGACGCTGACTTCCTCGGCGAGCCGGGAGCCTTCCATCGGCGCGCTGGCCAGCACTCTCGCCACGAGTTCCTTGTCCGTGGCGCCGGCGGCCTCGCCGGAGAAGATTCCGGCGCGCATGGTCTTGTGCTCACGCAGGTGACGGGTGATGGCCCGGGTGTCGACACCCTGGATACCCACAATGCCCTGGTCCACGAGTTCCTCGTCGAGGCTGCGTTCGGAGCGCCAGTTGGACGGCCGTCGGGCGGCGTCGCGGACGACGTAGCCGGCTACCCAGATGCGGCGGGATTCGGCGTCGTCCCGGTTCACGCCGGTGTTCCCGATGTGCGGGGCGGTCTGCACCACGAGCTGGCGGGCGTAGGAGGGGTCGGTGATGGTCTCCTGGTAGCCGGTCATGCCGGTCGCGAAAACCGCTTCGCCCAGCGCGGTGCCGGTGGCGCCGTAGCTGGTCCCGCGGAAGATCCGGCCGTCCTCGAGGACGAGCACGGCGGGGGTGGAGGCTGTTGCGGCGTTTGCTGTCACTGTCTTTTCAATCACTGTTTCTTCTGACACGTCTGTTGCAGTCACTTCGTTGGATTCCGTCACGTCTTTACTTTCCACTATCGGCWTCTGMCTGAGGGGCTGCGGAGATCAAATTTTCGAGGGCGGTCAGGAGCGCTGCCTTGTCCTCGGCCCGGCGGGTGCGGAAGCCAGTGTCCAGCTCCCGGCTGCCGAGCATCCAGCTGACCACGAGGAGCCCGTCCTTTTCGACGAACTTTCCGGCCATGCCGCTTTCCTGCCGGACACCGGTCAGCCGGCCGGCCGGGATGAAAACCGGGCCGGCCCCGGAGCGGTCGAAGAGCACACCTTCGGGATGGACGCTGAGCCCGGCGTTGGTGCGCAGGCCCAGCCGGTGGACGGCGATCCGGTCCAGCCAGTCACCGGCGGTGGTCGAGGCGACATACTGGCCGTCGGCACCGGCCAGCGGCGCGCCCAGCTCCGCCGGCACCGCGGGCAGCGGCTCGACGTCGGCCTGGCGGCGCAGACGGTTCCGCCAGCCGATCCCGATCAGGGCCAGCGCGACGACGACCAGGACCAGGGTGAGGATGAGGGAGAGTTCCTTGACCATCAGGGGCGGCCCGCCGCTGCTGTTCCCGTTGCGTTGTCTGCGGTCTCCGGGAGCCACCGGTACGGGCTGTTCAGCTGCCCGTCCAGGACGGTTGGATGACCCTTGAAGAAGGTGGCCACCACCTTGCCCGGGAGTTCCCGGCCGGCAAACGGAGAGTTACGGCCCATGGTTGCCATCTTAGAAGGGTCAACCGTCCAGCGCGCAGCCGGGTTCACGAGTATGACGTTGGCAGGTTCGCCGGGTTCCAGCGGCCGGCCCTGGTCTGCCAGCCGGCCGATCTCGGCCGGCGTGGTGGAAGTCACGCGGGCAAAACCGGCCCAGTCCATCAGCCCGGTGTCGATCATGGTGTGTTGCACCACTGAGAGGGCGGTTTCCAGTCCGGTCATGCCCATTGCCGCCTGAGCCCATTCGCATTCCTTGTGTTCGCTGGGATGCGGGGCGTGGTCGGTGCCGACGACGTCGATAGTGCCGTCCGCCAGCGCGGCACGGAGGGCCTGGACGTCCGTCTCGGTGCGCAGCGGCGGGTTGACCTTGTAGACGGGGTCGTAGCTGCGGACCAGCTCGTCCGTCAGCAAAAGGTGATGCGGGGTGACCTCCGCCGTGACGTTGACGCCGCGCGACTTTGCCCAGCGCACAATCTCCACGGAGCCGGCCGTGGAGACGTGGCAGACGTGCAGCCGCGACCCGACATGCTGGGCGAGCAGCACGTCCCGGGCGATGATGCTTTCCTCGGCGACAGCTGGCCAGCCGGTGAGGCCGAGCACCGCGGAGACGACGCCCTCGTTCATTTGGGCCCCGGCGGTAAGGCGGGGTTCCTGCGCGTGCTGGGCGACCACGCCGTCGAACGCCTTGACGTATTCGAGCGCCCGGCGCATGAGGACCGGGTCGCTGACGCAGACACCGTCGTCGGAGAAGACCCGGACCCGGGCACGGGAGTCAGCCATGGCGCCGAGCTCGGCGAGCTGCTCCCCGGCGAGGCCCACGGTGACCGCACCGACCGGGCGGACATCCACCCAGCCGGCCGCGCGGCCCAGGCTCAGGACCTGCTCGACGACGCCGGCGGTGTCCGCCACCGGGGTGCTGTTGGCCATGGCGTGCACGGCGGTGTAGCCGCCCAAGGCCGCGGCGCGGGTGCCGGTCTCGACCGTTTCGGCGTCCTCGCGGCCGGGTTCGCGCAAGTGGGTATGGATGTCCACCATGCCGGGGAGGGCGACAAGGCCGGCGGCGTCGATCACGGTGGCGCCCGCGGCGTCGAGTCCGGCGCCGCGGGCGGCGATCAGGCCGTCGCGGATCAGCAGGTCTTCAGCGGCGCCGCCGAGGATCGCGGCTCCCCGGATGAGGTAGGTACCGGTGCTGCCGGTCTCCAG
>NZ_JBFRFD010000113.1:0-8369 GCF_052114645.1 Arthrobacter sp. 2YAF22_2 | reverse complement strand
CGGCTGCCCAAGCCAGGCCGTGACGGGCCAATGCCGAGCCGGCGGCGTCCAGATCCGCTGGCGACAAGGCGGCCCGGTTGCGCCGGTGTCGCGAGCGGATCTCTTCTTTGGTGCTCATGCAGTAGCGTCCTTTCGGCTGTGCAGTGCCGCCTCATCTGGCGGGCGTCGCGGCAGCCATGCCGCGGGAACAATTACCTGTTGTTTGCCCCCTCCGCTAGATTAGTCGAGTGACTACACCCAACGCCCCAGTCCGTAAGGCCGTCATCCCCGCTGCGGGCCTCGGCACCCGCTTCCTTCCCGCCACCAAGGCGATGCCCAAGGAGATGCTGCCCGTCGTTGACAAGCCGGCCATTCAGTACGTGGTCGAGGAAGCCGTCAGTGTCGGCCTGAACGACGTCCTGATGATCACCGGCCGCAGCAAGCGGGCCCTCGAAGACCACTTCGACCGGGTGCCCACCCTGGAAGCGACGCTGGAGGCCAAGGGCGACACGGCCAAGCTGGAGTCCATCCAGGCGGCCAGCAACCTCGGCGACATCCACTACGTCCGCCAGGGCGACCCGATGGGCCTTGGCCACGCAGTGCTGCGCGCCAAGCAGCACGTCGGCTACGAGCCCTTCGCCGTCCTGTTGGGCGATGACCTCATCGATGCCCGCGACGAACTGCTCAGCACCATGATCGAGGTGCAAGCGAAGACCGGCGGCTCCGTCGTAGCGCTGATCGAGGTCGAGCCCTCGCAGATCAGCGCCTACGGCTGCGCCGACGTCGAGATGGTCGAGGGCGAGGAGTACGTCCGCATCAAGCAGCTCGTAGAGAAGCCGGACGCCGACGAAGCTCCATCGAATCTGGCCATCATCGGCCGATATGTCCTGCACCCCGCAGTCTTCGAGGTCCTCGAGCGGACCGAACCGGGCCGTGGCGGCGAAATCCAGCTCACAGATGCCCTGCAGGAGCTTTCCGCCGGCCAGGGCGAAGGGTACGGCGTGTACGGCGTCGTCTTCCGCGGCCGCCGTTACGACACCGGCGACAAGCTGAGCTACCTCAAGGCCTGCGTCCAGCTCGCCTGCGACAGTGAGGACCTCGGCCCCGGACTGCGCGACTGGCTGCCGGGCTTCGCCGCTGGCTTGACGAAGTAGTTCCGTGGGGGGCGGCTTCACGTGGCCGGTGACTTTGGAGTGCGGTGACCTTGTGCTGCGTCCGATCCGGTACCGGGACCGCAAGGAATGGAGCGAGCTGCGGGCACGTAATGAGCAGTGGCTTGCCCCCTGGGAAGCGTCCAACCCGGTTCCCGGCGGCGGCTTGCCCGACTACCGCCAGATGGTGCGCTCGCTCAAAGCGCAAGCGGCGCAGGCGTCCGCGCTGCCATTCGTCATCACCGCATGGACGCCGGGCTTCAAGGACCCCGTGATCGTGGGCCAGTTGACTGTCTCCTCGATTGTCTGGGGGTCGGCCATGATGGCCACACTCGGTTACTGGGTCGACCGGGACCGGGCGGGGCACGGCATAGCACCGACCGCCGTTGCGATGGCCACCGACTATTGCTTCCGCACGCTGGGGCTGCACCGCATGGAAATCAATATCCGGCCGGAAAACCGCCCGAGCCTGCGGGTGGTGGAGAAGCTTGGGTTCCGTGACGAGGGATACCGGCCTCGCTTCCTGCACATCAACGGGCAGTGGGCGGACCACCGCACCTTCGCGCTGACAGCCGAGGAAGTATCTGAAGGGCTACTGGCCCGGTGGCTGGAAAACCGTCCCGCCTAAGCATCGAAAATGCGTGCCTGACCAGCCCTTTCGGCATATCTCCAGTGAATTGGCAGTTCTCTCGCGACACACCGCAGGCAATGCCGCCCGGGTCGCCGTCTTGCTCATACCGTTTTGATTGTGGACTTCCCTCTTAGCAGCTCAGTGATCCTTGTCATTGCTGTTGCGCTCTGGATCGTGTGGGTGGCTCCCTACATGCTCCGGAATGGCCGTACCCGGCTGCACCCGGCGGGGGAGTTCTTGATGGACGTGGTAGATGCAGGCAAAACAGACCCCCAGGCCGCATACGTGATGAAAATGGCGGCCCCGCAGGAGAAACCGATGACGAGTACGCAGCGGCCCGAGTCCGCCCCGAGTTCCCTTGACCTCGACGGCGATCGGAAGCCCGCGGTGCCCGCCCCGGCATTCCGGATCCGCTATGGCCGCTCGGCGCTCGCCCTGCTGGGCACGCTCGCCCTCCTCACCGGCGTCGTCTCCGGTGTCCTGCGGCTCTTCGGACTGGGGTCCGGGTGGCTTCCCGTCCTGACCCTCCTCGGCGCGGTGGCCGCCGTCGTACTGCTCCGCAGGCTTGCGGTACGGGATCGACGGCGCAAAGTCGATGCCGCGTTCCGCTCAGCCATGGGCTCACCGGTGCGCGGTGCCGCCGCGGCGCCCGCCGCGGGCCGGGCAGCCGCGGTCCCCGAAGCGGGACCCGCGAAAGAGAGCCCACTGTTCGACGCCGAAGCCGGCGCCGCTCCGCTCGCGCCCGCCGCAAAACCCTTGACGGCCGACGAATTGCGGCAGGCCGCTCTGGCCGAAGCAGCTGCGTCGGGCGACACTTACGTCCGCCGTGTCGAGGATCCCACCGCCGCGGCAAGCTGGGAGCCCGTGGAGGTTCCGAAGCCAAGCTACGTCGAGGCCCCCAAAGCCGAACGCCCCGCCCCCGAGCCGCTTGACCTGCCGGAAGCCCCGAAAGCCGTCGGCAAGCCCTCGCTCAAGCAGGCCTCGGTCCGCCAGCCGGAGACGCTCGACGCGGAGTCCAAGCCGCTGGGCAAGGGCCAGAGCGCACTGAGTAACCTCGACGACGTCCTGCAGCGCCGCCGCGCCTGATCCTCCCAGGTCCCGCCCCGAGCAGCCGTCGCATCGGCGGCCCGGGGCCTTTTATTGCCCGCGGCCGCTAGTCTGAGGACCATGTCGAAAATCTGCGTTGCCGGGGGAACCGGACAGGTGGGCCGCGAAGTTGTACGTCAGGCGCTTGCCGGCGGACACCAAGTGGCCGTGCTCAGCCGCAATCCTCCCGCACCGGAGACCGCCGGTCATGAAGGCGGAGCGGAGTACTTCCGTGGTGATGTGACGACGGGGGAGGGGCTGGCCGCAGCGCTGGCCGGAGCCGACGTCGTCATCGATTGCCTGGAGGGACGGGCAGGCAAGGCACTGAAGACCTTCGCTGACGGCGGCGCGCGGCTGCTGGCCGCCGCACAGGAAGCCGGCGTCAGGACGGCAGTCATGCTCTCGATCGTCAACTGCGACCGCAGCAGCCTGGGCTACTACAAGTCCAAGGCGGCCAAGGAACAGGCCTATGGACGGTCCGGCCTCGAGACACTGGTGGTGCGGGCCACTCAGTTCCATTCTTTGCTGGCACGCGTGTTTGCCGCCGGCGCCAAGGTCCGGCTGATTCCTGTGGTGAAGGGTGCAAGGTTCCAGCCGATCGCGCCTGCCGAGGTGGCCGCGGCGCTGCTTGAGGGAGCGCTGACGGCGCCATCAGGCGAGCGGCACAGGATCCGGACCGTCGGTGGCCCGGAAATCATCGGCATGCGGGAACTCGCCCGCACATGGCAGCAGGCTTCTGGGGCACGCGGACGTCTGGTGGAGCTGCCGCTGCCGGGTGGGATGGGAAAGTACCTGCGGGCTGGCGATAACTTGGCGACGGCAGAGCGACACGGCACGCAGACTTTCGAGGGCTGGCTGGCAATGCGGGCGGATAGTTTGTAGCCTAAGAACGTTGGAAACGCCGTTCCCCCGGGAACGGCTTTCTTACGGGGCTATAGCTCAGTTGGTAGAGCGCTTCGTTCGCATCGAAGAGGTCAGGAGTTCGAATCTCCTTAGCTCCACATTTGCAGGGGTTTTTGAACCCTTGAGTGGGTGTCTTAGGCGCTCCGTCTGCGCTTCGGGTCTTCGCACATTTTCCAAGCACGAGGACGACAGCCACCCCGCACGGGCCGACCGGGCCCAGGACCGGAATGAGGGCCGCCACGAAGGATCTGGCCGCTAACCAGCCAACACGAGGGGAAGGCCCTTGGGGTTCTCCCTTTTGTGCCCGCCGGCCAGTGCCCGCCGGTTCAAGGACGAACCGGTGGGGACCGGCACGGATCGGTTGCCTGCCGGGCAGCCGTGCCTTCCGAGGTCTGTTCGCGCCGCCGGACACGGACATACACTGGAGCATCCGCGACGCCGGCAACCTGGCGACGCCGGAGCGGGCAACCGAAGTTCAAGTTCATATCGGGAAGGTCTAGCCATGGGCAATGCCTCGCAGAAGGCTAATCGGGCGGTATCCGAGGCGGCGTCGGCGAGCCGAAGCCCCGCCCTGCGAATCCTCGCACGCACCGGATTCGTTTTCATCGGCCTGGTCCACATCGTGATCGGCGGCATTGCCCTGCAGGTAGTCAGGGGGCAGGGCGGTGAGGCTGATCAGTCCGGCGCGATCGGGTCGATCGCCGCGAAGCCGGGTGGAACGTTCTTGCTCTGGGCTGGGTTTGCTGCGTGCGCCGCGCTGGCCCTCTGGATGGTCAGCGAGGCCGTCTTCGCGGCCCGCTCGGAGACCGATTCAAAGAAGAAGCTGAAGGAGTCGGGGGCGGCGGTGGGGAAGGCCGTTGTGTTCGGATTCCTGGCCTTTACTTTCGCCGTCTTCGCCTCGGGCGGCAACAAGAACTCCAGCCAGTCGGCAAGCGACTTCACCGCCAAGCTCATGGGGACGCCTGCCGGGGTGGTGCTGCTCGTAGCGATCGGGCTCGCGGTCATCGGAGCGGGCGTCTATTACGTCTACCGCGGAGTCACACGGAAGTACATGGAGGATCTGCAGGACCCGGGCAACGCCCGCACGGCCGTCGAATGGATAGGGACCATTGGTTATTCCGCCAAGGGCGTGGTCCTCGCAGTCGTCGGCATCCTGATGATCGTTGCCGCGGCCACAGCGGATCCGTCGAAATCCTCAGGTCTGGACGGCGGCCTTAAGACCCTCGGCTCCCAGCCGTACGGCGTGTTCCTGCTCGCCGCAATCGCGGCGGGGCTGGTCTGCTTTGGCGTGTACTCGATGGCCCGCGCGCGCTATGGAAGGTTTTAGCGGCCGGACCAGCTAGGGACCCGGATTGCCGGGCAGAACGAAGGGCGCACCACTTAACTAGTGATGCGCCCTTCCCCTGCGTTCGGGTCAGTCCTTCTTGAAGGCGTCCTTGACCTTCTCGCCGGCCTGCTTCAAATCGCCTTTGGTCTGGTCAGCCTTGCCTTCAGCCCGCAGGCTCTCGTCGCCCGTCGCGGTTCCGGCAGCTTCCTTGCCCTTACCGCCGGCCTTCTCGGCTGCGTTCTGAATCTTGTCGCCTAGTCCCATGGTGTTTCCTCCTCTGGTTGGCGGCCGTTCAATCCGGCCATAACCCATCCTAAGCCTACTTAGCATCAGGACCGCAAGTGGGAATTTGTCAAGGGTGGGGGAGTCAGGCCTTCTCGCGGGCCGTTGAGAGCAGGGGCCGGCCGCGGTTACCGTGCTGAGGACAGGACCCCGGAGAGCGGCCCGTTCCGGACGGGCGCGGGAACAGGCGTCGCAGGTCCCTGCCGGCGATGCCGCCGGGTGGCACTGCCGACTATTTCCAACCGGTGGGATCGCCGGTAACGTGACACTCACTCCGAGCTACAGCGGCTGGCGGCATGGTTGGAGCGATAGCAGACCCGCGATGCCGCCCGTCCCGGCCATTCGAAGGGATTAACAATGAGACTTAGCCACATCCCGCTGCGCGTCGTCACGGGCGCGTTCATCCTCAATTCCGGACTGGGCAAGCGCAGCCTGGACCGGGAGAGCGCAGCCGGTCTGCAGGCGATGGCCGTCCGGGTTGTTCCACAGTTGGGGCGATTCGAACCGGAACAATTCGGCAAGTTCATCAGCTACGCCGAGACTGCACTGGGCGCAGCCCTTCTGACGCCGTTCCTCCCGAGCCGCCTGGTGGGGCTGGGGCTGGGAGTTTTTTCGGGATCGCTGCTCACGATGTACCTTAAGACCCCTGGCATGACTCTCGACGACGGGATCCGGCCGAGCCGGCAGGGAACGGTGCTGGCCAAAGACATCTGGATGTTTGGCATCGCGGTGGCCCTGGTCCTGGACCCGAAGCCAAAGCCACGAGGCACCTGAGGCTTCCTCGGATCCGTCGGCAGCGTACTCTTGGCGGCCTTATGCCCCGCTACCGCGGCCGGTCTTCCGCGCGTGGTCGAGGGCGGCCAGGGCGACGGCGCTGGCCGTGAGCCGGAAGGCATGGATCCTGTACCACTTCTTCAACAGGGGCTTGCGCCTCATCTCGCTTAGCGGCTGCGGACTGAAGAAGAGCCCCGGGTTGATGAAACGGAGCAAGTAAACGGTGGCCGCCGCGCCCGCCGTAGAGCTTCCGGCCGCCACCGCCAGCCAGGTCCTGCTGCCGGGGCGGTTCCAGCCGGCCACCAGGGCGGCGATGGCGGCGGGGGCGCTGAGCGGCGCGATCGGGGCGTAGTAGCGTCCGGGGCTTCCTGATCCAAAGGGGGACCGGGGCAGGCCAGGGCTGGCTTCCGCCGCCGCAACCCGGTCCGGGATCTTAGCGACCGCCTCGTAGAGATTGCCGAAAAACCAGTGCGCGTGAGTGAACTCTGCAACGCCCAGGAGGCGGTCAACGAGCGCTCCCCGGCGGTCTGATGTCTGTGCCATGACCACAATCTACGCCGGACGCCCGGCGTCGGGCGAGCAGAAGGGCCGCTCTCGTCTTGCCGCCGGCCGCCGAGGGTGTGGCCCCGCGGACAGCTGGCATGTAAGAATCTATATATGTATGCAGACAAGCAAATATGTGGTCGAGAACCCGACAGCCAGTATGTGGAACTGGCCGTTGAAGTATTTGGCATGCTGGCCGACGCCACCCGGGTCCGGATCATCCTTGCACTGCGCGACGGCGAACTGCCGGTCGGCCAGCTGGCCGAGATCGTCCAGAAATCCCCGGCGGCTGTGTCCCAGCACCTGGCAAAAATGCGCCTCGGGCGGCTCGTGACCACCAGGCAGGACGGGACACGCGTGTTCTACCGTCTAGAGAACGAGCATGCGAGCCAGCTCGTCACCGACGCCATCTTCCAGGCCGAACACTCTCTCGGGGGCACCCCCCGCCACCACCACTCCGAAAGCACGGACATCTCATGAGCCCGGACCACGATCACCGCCGTTTCGGACCGGCGGCCGCTGCCGTCCACGAGCACCCCGCCGACGGCGCACACGCCCACGGCGGCCACGGGCATGACCATGACCATGACCATAGCGGCCACGGCCACGACCACGGTCATGGCCATAGCCATAGCCATGACGGTCACGGCCATTCCCATGAGCATCCGACCGGGATCAAGGGATTCTTCTACGGGTTGTTTGTTCCGCATACACACGACGCCGCAGACTCCATTGACGACGCGCTCGAGGCCAGCGTTCAAGGCGTCCGTGCCGTCAAAATCAGTCTCTTCCTGTTGCTCGGCACCACGGTCCTGCAATTCATTGTGGTGCTCATCAGCGGATCCGTGGCCTTGCTGGCGGACACCATCCACAATTTCTCGGACGCCCTGACCGCGGTGCCGCTGTGGATCGCGTTCATTCTGGCCCGCCGTCCGGCGAGTCGGCGGTACACCTACGGCTTTGGCCGGGCCGAAGACCTGGCCGGCCTCTTCATCGTCGTCGTCGTCGCGCTCTCCGCCGTCGTTGCCGGCTGGCAGTCGATCGACCGGCTCATCCACCCCCAACCGCTGCACAACCTGGGGTGGGTGGCAGCGGCGGGGCTGGTGGGCTTCGCCGGCAATGAGGCGGTGGCCATCTACCGGATCCGCATAGGCCGGAAGATCGGCTCGGCGGCGCTGGTCGCCGACGGCGTTCACRCCCGGATGGACGGCTTCACCTCCCTGGCCGTCGTGCTCGGTGCTCTCGGGGTGTGGGCCGGTTTCCCGCTGGCCGACCCGATCGTCGGGTTGCTGATCGCCGCGGCCATTGTGGTCCTGCTATGGGGAACCGTCCGGAGCATCGGCCGTCGCCTGATGGACGGCATCGAACCCGAACTGGTGGACAGGGCCCGGTCGGCGCTCGCCGGCACGCCCGGGGTTGAGGCCGTCCCGGCGCTGCAGCTGCGCTGGATCGGACACCGCCTGCAAGGCAACGCCACCATCCAGGTCGCGGACATGCCGATTTCGGCCGGCCAGCAGATCGTCCGGGACGCCGAGCGCCGGCTTGGGCAGGCCCTGCCCAACCTTGACGGCATCTCCGTCCGGGCCGCCACGGTGCCCGCCGACGTCGACGCCGTTGCCGACGCCGAGGTGCTATCCGCCGGAACGAAGGGCCACGGACACTAGCCCAGGATCTTCAGCGCAGTGCCCCAGTT
>NZ_JBFRFD010000112.1:0-8414 GCF_052114645.1 Arthrobacter sp. 2YAF22_2 | reverse complement strand
CCTCAATGAGCAGCTCGGCGAGACCTTCCGCCTGCTTGAGCACGGTGGCCGAGTAGGACCCTGCCAGGCCGCGGTCGGAGGTGATGACCAGGACGGCGGCGCGGCGGATCTGCTCCGGCTCGGTGACCAGCGGGTGGTCGATTTCGCTCTGGCTTGCGACAGCAGAAACGGCGCGCGTGATCGCGTTTGCGTAAGGCAGTGAAGCCGCTACGCGTGCGCGGGCCTTGCCGATGCGCGAGGTAGCGATCAGTTCCATCGCCTTGAAGATCTTGCGCATCGACGTCGTCGAGCTGATCTTCTGGCGGTAGACCCGAATCTGGGCTCCCATACTTATCCTTTCCTAAGATCCCGGTGGCCGGGACTGCCGGAACCCGAGGGGGTCCGGCGGTCCCTGCCAGCGAAACTAGCGCTTCTGCTTGACGATTTTTTCCTGATCGACCTGGTCCTCGCCGATCGCGGCGTGCTCCTCGTGGCCCGCGCCGACCAGGTAGCTGTCGCCCTCGCCGAAGAAGCCCTTCTTGAAGTCCACAATCGCGGTCTTCAGCGCCTCCGCCGTGTCATCGTCCATGACGTTGGTCTGCGCCAGCGTCGTCAGGATCGAGGACTTGTGCTTGAGGTGTTCCAGGAACTCGGTCTCGAAGCGGTTGATGTCTTCAACCGGTACCTCGTCGAGGTAGCCGTTGGTGCCGGCCCAGATGGAGACGACCTGGTTCTCGACCGGGAACGGCGAGTACTGGCCCTGCTTGAGCAGTTCCATCAGGCGGGCGCCACGGGTCAGCTGCTGGCGCGATGCGGCGTCGAGGTCCGACGCGAACATCGCGAAGGCCTGCATGTCGCGGTACTGCGCCAGTTCCAGCTTCAAGGTGCCGGAGACCTTCTTCATCGACTTGACCTGCGCGGCGCCACCGACRCGGGASACRGACACRCCRACGTCRACTGCGGGACGCTGGTTGGCGTTGAAGAGGTCCGACTGCAGGAAGATCTGGCCGTCGGTGATGGAGATGACGTTGGTCGGGATGTAGGCCGACACGTCGTTCGCCTTGGTCTCGATCAGCGGCAGGCCGGTCATCGAGCCCGCGCCCAGCTCGTCGGAGAGCTTGGCACAACGCTCAAGCAGACGGGAGTGCAAGTAGAAGACGTCGCCCGGGTAGGCTTCGCGTCCCGGCGGGCGGCGCAGCAGCAGCGACACGGCACGGTAGGCCTCGGCCTGCTTGGAGAGGTCATCGAACACGATGAGGACGTGCTTGCCGCCGTACATCCAGTGCTGGCCGATGGCCGAGCCGGCGTACGGTGCGAGGTACTTGAAGCCGGCGGGGTCGGACGCGGGGGAAGCCACGATGGTCGTGTACTCCAGGGCGCCGTTGTCCTCCAGCGTCTGGCGGACAGCCGCGATGGTGGACGCCTTCTGGCCGATGGCGACGTAGATGCAGCGCACCTGCTTGTTCACGTCGCCGGAAGCCCAGTTGGCCTTCTGGTTGATGATCGTGTCGATGGCGATAGCCGACTTGCCGGTCTGGCGGTCACCGATGATCAGCTGGCGCTGGCCGCGGCCGATCGGGATCATGGCGTCGATAGCCTTGAGACCGGTCTGCATCGGCTCGTGCACCGACTTGCGCTGGGTCACGCCGGGCGCCTGAAGTTCCAGGGCACGCGTAGTTTCGGCCTTGATGTCGCCGAGGTCGTCGATGGGCTGGCCCAGCGGGTCAACCACGCGGCCGAGGAAGGCATCGCCGACCGGAACGGACAGAACCTGTCCGGTGCGGTGCACTTCCTGGCCTTCTTCGATGCCGGTGAAGTCACCAAGAATGATGACACCGATCTCGCGGACGTCGAGGTTCTGGGCCAGGCCCAGGGTGCCGTCTTCGAAGCGAAGCAGCTCGTTCGCCATGACCGAGGGAAGGCCCTCAACACGGGCGATGCCGTCACCTGCGGTCGTTACACGGCCAACCTCTACGCGCTCCGCGTTTCCGGGTTCGTAGGACGCCGCGAACTCGTTCAACGCATTACGGACGTCGTCGGCGTTGATGGTCAATTCGGCCATCTGCAGTCCCTGCTCTCCTGTTTTCGTGATCATCGTTGCTCACGATGACCGGGGTTTCTTGTCGGTAAGTTGTGCTTGTCCGGCTGACTAGGCAATCTGACGCTGGAGCTGGCCCAGGCGGGCGAGGACCGAAGCGTCAACCACTTCGTCGCCAATCTGGATCCGGATGCCACCGATCAGAGCCGGGTCAACGTTCATGTTGATCTTGAGCTCGCGGCCGTACAGGGCGTTGAGCCCTGTCTGCAGCCGACTGGCCTGGGCCTCCGTCAACGGACGGGTGACACTGACCGTAGCTATCCAGCGCTGCTGGCGCTTGGCTGCCAGCTCGGCAAAACGGCTGACCAGCTTGGTGACCTTGAGCCCGCGGGGCTGCGAAACAGCCTGTCCAATAAGGACTTTCGCTTCCGCGCTTGCACCGGGCACGAGCTTGTCGGCGAGGGCCACCTTGGCGGCCTGGCTCGCCTGCGGCTCGGACAGGGCACGCTGAACCTCGTGGCTGGAATCGACGGCCTGGTTGAAGGAGAACAAATCGTTCTCCAGC
Source organism: Arthrobacter sp. 2YAF22_2 (assembly GCF_052114645.1). NCBI lineage: Bacteria > Bacillati > Actinomycetota > Actinomycetes > Micrococcales > Micrococcaceae > Arthrobacter > Arthrobacter sp. 2YAF22_2. The sequence continues at coordinate 5,832 of NZ_JBFRFD010000112.1, read as the reverse complement.
GCTTCCAGTCCGGTGATGCCGGAGGCAGAGACTGCCGACTTGTTTTCTGCAACGGCAATTACCACCGAAGCGGCAAGAGTCTCGAGTGCATCGCCGATGTCACGTGCCGACGCCCAGCGTGAACTGGCCAGCCCGCCCGCGATCTCCACAGCTTCAGCGGAAACTTTTCCGCTGAAGAGCTGCTTGACCAGCGCCGACTTTTCGTCACCGCTGCGGGACGGGTCAGTCAGGGCACGGCGCAAACCAGCCGAGCTGTCCACCGTTCCCAGGATTCCGAAGAGTTCCGTAGCCAACTGCAGCGACGCGTTGGGAAGCTTGGCCTCCAACGCGACGAGTGCCGCGGTCAGCGATTCGCTCGATACACCTGCCATTACTTAGCTGCACCTGCGTTCTGGTTCTCCAGATCTGCCAGGAAACGGTCGACCACACGGGCCGAACGCGCATCATCCGTGAGCGCTTCGCCAACGATGCGGCTCGCCAGCGTGGTAGCCAGCGTGCCGACCTCGGCGCGGAGCGACACGACGGCCGCCTGGCGCTCGGATTCGATCTGCGCGTGTGCCTGCGCGGTGATGCGGGCAGACTCAGCAGCTGCCTTCTCCTTCAGATCCGCCAGGATCTGGGCGCCTTCGCCACGGGCTTCTTCGCGGATGCGGTTGGCCTCGGTGCGGGCGTCGGTGAGCTGCTGCTTGTACTCTTCGAGTGCTGCAGAAGCCTCTGCCTGAGCCTTTTCGGCCTTGGCAATGCCGCCTTCAATGGCCTCGGCACGCTCTGCGAAGTTCTTCTCGAACATCGGGACAACATACTTCGTCACGATGAACAGGAGGACAGCAAAGCCTACGAGGACGACAAACATCTCCCAGATGTTGGGAACGAGGGGGTTTGTATCACCCTCGGTGGCGGCTGAGATGATCAGCTGCTTCATATTTCACCCGTCCTTATCTACTCGGTTCTGGATGTTCGCTGGGTTCTGAAGGTTTACTTGAGAACGAACGCGAAGACCAGGCCGAGGATGGCGAGGGCTTCAGTCAGCGCAAGGCCGAGGAATGCGATCGGCTGCAGGACGCGCTGGGCTTCCGGCTGACGTGCCACGCCGTTGATGTAGGCAGCGAACACCAGACCCACACCGATACCACCGCCGATAGCGGAGAGGCCGTAGCCGATGAGGTTGAGGGAGCCGTTGATGGAGCCGTTCATGGTTTTCCTTTCAAGATGCCATCCAGGTGGCAGGTTGTTTGGGTTGCTTCATCCCCAAGGGGAAGTTTGTGGGTGCCTTAGTGGCTGTCGGCGTGCAGTGCGCCTTCGATGTAGATCGCGGTCAGCAGCGTGAAGACGTAGGCCTGCAGCGCCATGATCAGCGCCTCCAGCATGTACATCGCCAGCGAGCCCGCCAGGACCAGCACCGAGGCGCCCTTCAGCAGGACGTTCTCCTGCATCACGAGGAACTCGATGCCGGAACCGGCGATCATTACGATCAGGTGGCCGGCCAGCATGGTGGCGAACAGACGGAGGCTGTGCGTCACGGGCCGGACCAGGAAGTTGGAGATGATCTCGATCGGAATCACGATCGGGAGGATGTAGATCGGTACGCCGCTCGGCACGGTGGCCAGCTTGAAGTACTTCAGGCCGTTCTTCTTGATGCCGATGACGATCCAGGTCACGTAGACGATGCCGGCGAGCACATAGGCGCCGCCGACGTGCGAGAAGCTCGGGAGCTGGATGACCGGGATGGCGCCGTAGATGTTGTTCACCAGGATGAAGAAGAACAGGCTGAACAGCAGCGGGACGTACTTGATGAAGTCTTTGCCGCCGATGATGTCCTTGGCGATGCCGTTGCGGACGAAGCCGTAGGCGGCTTCGCCGGCGTACTGCAGCTTGCCGGGAACGAGCTGCTGCTTACGCGCAGCGATCACGAAGAAGGTGGCGATAATGACGACCGAGAGGATTACCAGCAGCATCTGCTTGGAGAATCCTTCGGCCGCACCCCAGGGCAGAATAGCCGGCAGGTGCAATTGTTCAATTCCAGGAGGAGTGAATTCTCCTGAATCTTGGGCCGGGAGCGCAAGCGCGATCAACGCGTTTCCTCTCTGCAGTGTCCATCATTGGGCGTTGGGCGGGGAGCGGCGACATTCCTGTCAATCATTCCCCCTGTGAAATTTTTTGGCATTACTGTTCCGCGTCCTTGGACGGGCCACCTGCAGCGCCGTCTTCGCCAGTCGAAGTTCGTTGACTGGTGAGGCCGTGCATATGGGAAAGATAGAACCCTCCCGCGGCTCCAAGCAGAGCGCCTGCGAGCACAATCCAGCGGGTTCCCCACAGATTATCCAGACCCCACCCTATCAAACTCCAGACGATGATTCCGCCAACAATGTAGCTAAACACAGCGATTCCGGCGTTGTATCCGCCGTCGTTGCCGTCCTGCGACACGCCGGGAGCACCGCCGGTCCTTCGGGGGGTACGGGATCCGTCATTGGACGCGTTCTTGYGGCTAAACACGAGGGCCGCCTTCCGGGGATTCGGGGTCATTGTAGATTTGCAGCCGCGCCTTGGCAAAGCCGATGATCTCGGCCGCCTGCCAGGCGACCACGCTCACGACGGCGCCGATCAGGAACCAGCGCGCGTGCAGCCAGGCGGGGGCGCCGATGACAAAAAGCACCACAGCAAAGCCGACGACCTTCACGAAGTAGGTGGCGACAAACATGCCGATCGCACCGGAAGGGTTGTTGCGTCCGACGAAGTGGCCGATCGCCAGGCTGATGGCAAAGAACGCCATCACCACTGCGCCGCCGAAAAGGCTCGACAGGGCACCGAAGCCACCGTTGAACACGTAGGCGATGACAGCGGTCACCAGCAGTGCGCCCGCGGCGGCCGCCGAGCTAACCGCCAGCAAGCCCAGCCAGAGCGATTTTGTGGGCCCAGAGGCACCAACGGATCCGGTGCCGGACGTGTGTCCGGACTCGGCGTCGGAGCTCATGGGTATCCCAATCGTCGAAGCTGTCAGGGGCAGGAAGGCGGCGATTGGCCGCCTCTGAATTCTACACGAGATAGAACACGGCTAGGTCACGGGGAGGCGGGTGACCTTGGTCCGGCGCCGGAACCGTCGAATCAGGTCCGGGGACGCGAGGTACAGCCCCAACACGAGGAGGCTGCCAGCCACGCACAGGACGACGGCCGGCAGCGGGGCCGTGGCCGCGATGAAGCCGAAAACGATCACGGCGACAGTGCAGAGCGTGACCACGGCTGCCGATTGCAGATGCGAGAAACCGACGTCCGTGAGCCGCTGGTAGACGTGTTCGCGGTGGGACGCGTACCAGCGCTCCCCCGCCTTGATCCGGCGCAGCAGGGTGTAGCCGGTGTCCGCGGCGTAGACCAGGATCGGCGTGAGCACGTATTCCACATAGACGCCGCTGAAGAACCCCGCGACGGCAAGGGCGGCAATCGAGGCGCCCAGCAGGTAGCTGCCGACATCGCCCAAGAAGACCGAACCCCGGCCCAGGTTCCATGGCAGGAAGCCGAGGAAGGACATGGCCAGCACTGCGCCGCCGGCGGTGAGCCAGGGCTGTTCGGCCAGCACGCCGGCCACCGCATAGGCGCCGCCGGCGGTGACCCCGTGCAGGCCGGAGATCCCGTTGACGCCGTCCATGAAGTTCGCGATGTTGACGTACGCCGCGATGGCCACGGCCGCCAGCGGCAGCCACCAGAACGACTGCGCCGTGAGCACGATGAGCGCTGCGGAGCCGACGGCGCCGATCCCCAACTGGGCTGCTGCCCGGCCGCGGATGGACAGACCGCGCAGATCCTCGATCCAGCCCACGACGGCACACGCGCCGATGATGGTGAGCACGACGGCGAACACGGACCGGTCGACGGTGACGACGCGCAGGAGCACGGCCGCCAGGTAGCCGACGGCGGTGGCCAGCGCGGCGGCGACGCCCATGCCGCGGATGGTCGCCTTCTGGTGCGAGGACCGTGCGGACGGAATGTCCACCACGCCCATCCGGACCAGCCACGGCTTGACCGCCAGGGGAAGCAGCAGGCTGGCCAGCAGGGTGATTCCCGCCACCAGGAACAGCGGAATCATGATGCCACCCGGATCGGTCCGGTTTCGTCGGCCTCGTCGTCGGGGATCTCGGCGATGTTGGCGCCTTGTTCTGCCTCGCAGCGGGCCAGCCAGACGTTGAGGTCCAGCTTGTCCGGGTTCTGCTCGGAAGCGCGGGTGTGCGAAATCTTCGGATGCAGGGGGCGCTGGTCCAATTCGCCGGTTCCCACCAGCTCCTCATGCAGCTTCTCCCCCGGCCGCAGCCCGGTGTAAATGATGTCGACTTTCTTGCCCGACATGGCGATCATCCGCTGGGCCACGTCCAGGATCCTGACCGGCTCCCCCATGTCCAGGATCATGACGTCGCCGCCAGTGCCGATGGCGCCGGCCTGGATCACCAGCTGGCAGGCTTCCGGGATCGTCATGAAGAAGCGGGTCACGTCGGGGTCGGTGACAGTGACGGGTCCGCCGACACGGATCTGCTCGGTGAAGAGCGGCAGCATCGAACCGCGGCTGCCCATCACGTTGCCGAAGCGGACGGAGACGAACTTGCTGGCGGTCTGGCCGGCCATCCAGGCGGTCAGCTTCTCCGCGACGCGCTTGGAGTGGCCGAGGGCGGTGGTGGGGTTGGCCGCTTTGTCGGTGGAGATGTTCACAAAGTGCGACACACCGGACTGCTGGGCGGCGCGGAGCACGTTCAGCGTGCCGCAGACGTTGGTCTTCCAGGCCTCGACCGGGTACTGCTGGAGCAGCGGTGCGTGTTTCAAGGCGGCCGCATGGAACACCACTTCCGGGCGCCGGTCCTCGAAGATGTCCAGCAGGGCCTCGCCGTCGCGGATGTTGGCCAGCACGGTATCCCGGCCGGCCAGCAGGCCGCGGCCGGTGATGGAGATCTGGGTGTGCTGCAGGCCGGTCTCGTCGTGGTCCAGCATGATCAGTTCCGCGGGTGCGAACTGCACGATCTGGCGGCAGAGTTCCGAGCCGATCGAGCCACCTGCCCCGGTCACCAGCACCCGCTTGTCCTTGATGTAGCCGGCAATTTCGTCGACCTTGATGTCCACGGGCCGCCGGCCGATCAGGTCTTCGACCGCCACGTCGCGGAAATCGGAGAAGCCGTCGGGTGCGCCGCCGCCCAGCATGTCCCGCAGCGGCGGCAGYACCAGCACCCGGATGTTCAGGCCGGCCACGGCGTCCGAGATGCGGCGGACCACGGGGGCTTCGACGTGGGCGAACGCCAGCACCAGGACCGTGGCGCGGGTTCGGCGGATGATCGCTGGGAGGTCGTCTCCGCGGCCGAGGACCTGGACGCCGGAGAGCCTCAGGTGTTTCTTGGCCGGGTCGTCATCGATCAGGCCGACCGGGAAGTACGGGGACTCCGGATCCTGCAGCATCCGGGTGAGCAGCGAATTGCCCAGGAATCCCGCGCCGTAGATCAGCGTGTTCTGCGCCTCGTCGCCTGGCCGGGTCCTGCCTTCGACGTAGAGCCGCTTGGCGTAGCGGGCCGCGCCCATGAAGAGGCAGGCAAAGGGGAAAGCGATCAAGCCCACGCTGCGGCCGATGTTGATGGCCTCGTAAAGCACCAGCAGGCTCGCGGTAATTGAGGCGGCCACGATCACGGTGACGAAGACGAGTGCCCGGGCCTCCTGGAAGCTGCCGAACGGGTAGCGTCCCCGGTACAGGGCCAGGGCATAGCCGGCGAGTATCTGGGCGACGACGGCGATCGCGGCGATGACGAAGGCGCCGGCGAACTGTTCCGCCCGGATCCCCATCTCGTAGCGCAGCAGCAAGGCCAGGAC
>NZ_JBFRFD010000111.1:0-8416 GCF_052114645.1 Arthrobacter sp. 2YAF22_2 | reverse complement strand
CTCCCATCAGTGCCTGGGGGATGAGCATGCTCAGTGCCGAGAAGCCGAAGATGCGTCCCGCGAGGGCCGGGATCCAGAACGCCGCCGGAGGCTTGTCCACGGTGATGGCGTTGCCGGCGTCGAGCGAGCCGAACAGCAACGCGGTCCAGTCCTTGGTTCCGGCCTGGATCGCCGCCGCGTAGAAGGAATTGGCGTAGCCGGTGGCCTGCAGATTCCACAGGTACAGCACCGCGGTTACACCCAGCAACAGGGCTGCCGACGGGCGCACCCACCGCGGCTGCGGTCCGAACAGCAGGCGCTCGCGGCGTCCCTGGGGAATGGGTGGCCGCGGAGTTGCCGGGCGGCCCGCGGTCGGACGTTCCGCCGTCGCGGTGGTGCCGGGTGCCCAGGCGGGCGTTGGCTGGGCCCCGRGGGTGGGGCTGATGGTGGCGGTCATTTACTTGGCCGTTTCTGTGTGGGGGAGCGAAGCGTCGGCGGCGTCGGGCACCGGCAGGCCGGAGTCGGTCCGGCGCCCGAAGACCACCAGCCGGAAGAGCAGGAACTTGACGGCGGTGGCGGCAAGGTTGGCTGCGGTGACCATGGCCAGTTCCACCCAACGGTCGGGAGTCCCGCCGGATGCGTGGACCAGCAGGAGCGCCCCCGAGGTCAGGGCCAGTCCGATTCCAAAGACCAACAGACCTTCAAAGTGGTGGCGGACCGCCTGGCTGCTGCCCTGGATGCCGAACGTGAAGCGCCGGTTGGCCGCGGTGTTGGCCACGGCGGTGGTGAGCAAAGCGAGGAAATTGGCCAGCTGCGGGTCCATGATGCCCCGGCAGAGCAGGAAGATCAGCAGGTACGCCAGGGTGGAGGCGACGCCAATGCTGCCGAAGCGGACGAGCTGCCCGAAGAGGCTACCGCCCGGACTTTGTTCCTGGCCGCGGGAGGAGGCTGGGAGCGGGCCGCGGGCCAGGGCCGCGCGCAGCTCGGGAACGGGAATGCGGCCGGAGACCAGGTCGCGGCTCAGCCGGGCCATGCCGCGCAGGTCCGCGAGGGCGGTCTGGACGATGTCCACGCTGGAATCCGGGTCGTCGGTCCAGTCCACCGGTACTTCATGGACCCGCAGCCCGCACTTCTCGGCCAGGACCAGGAGCTCGGTATCGAAGAACCAGGCGTTGTCCAGGGTGTGGGGGAGCAGTTGCCGCGCCACGTCCGCACGGATCGCCTTGAACCCGCACTGCGCGTCGCTGAAGTGTGCGCCCAGGAAGGAGTGCAGCAAGAGGTTGTAGCTGCGCGAGATGAACTCCCGCTTGGGCCCGCGGACCACCCGTGAGTTGCGGGTCAGCCGCGTCCCGATCGCCAGGTCGGAGTGCCCGGAAATCAGCGGGGCGAGGAGCGGGCCGAGCGCCGCCAGATCGGTGGACAAGTCCACGTCCATGTACGCCAGGACCGGCGACGGCGACGCGAGCCAGACCTTGCGCAGCGCGTTCCCGCGGCCTTTTTCGGCCATGTGGACCACGCTCACTTCGCGGAGCTCGCGGGCCACGCGCTCGGCGGTCTTAAGAGTGCCGTCGGTGCTGGCGTTGTCCGCCACGGTGATCCGGAACGGGTGCGGGAAAGAGTCGCGCAGGTAGGCGTGGAGCCGGCGCAGGCATGCTTCCAAGTCCCGTTCCTCGTTGAAAACCGGGATGGTGACGTCCAGCACCGGGGTGCCGGTTCGGGTGTCAACGGCAGAGCGCCGGCCGCCGCTGCGGGTCAGCGTGCCGAGCGGCACCCCGAGCGCGGCGGAATGCGCGCCGGCCAAATCCGGCGCGGACGCGGCGCGTCCGGTCGGATCCAATCCGGAGGCGGCGGGCGCCGCCTGACCGGCCGGCGCCGCCGTGGAGCGAAGCGGGGTTCCTGTGGCCTGGTCTGTGAATGTCATAGCTCAACTCTCCCGTCGTCCCATATGAGGGCGATGGGCTCAAGCTGTGTGCTGGCTGTGGAAGAGGGAGTCAGGGACTAGGCTCCGGCCGGACCGGCCGGTGCTGAAGGACCGGCTGCCGGTTCCGCGGGCGGTGCGGCAGGCAACCGGACGGCGAACTCCGTGCGGCCCGGGCGGGACGAAACCTCGACGGTCCCGCCGTGGGCCTCCACGATCGACTGGACGATGGACAGGCCCAGTCCGCTGGTGCCCTCGGAAGTCGGAACTCCCGCGGTGGCGCTCCGGCCGGCCCGACCGCGGGTGGTGGCGCCCGAACGTGGGGCCGCCGTCGTGCCCCCGGACCGTGCGCCCGCCGCCGCGACCGCGGGGAGCGCGGTGCGACCGTCCGCCGGGTTGGTGCGGGCAGCGTCGGCCCGCGCGAAGCGGGCGAAGATCCGCCCGATGAATTCCGGGGCAATGCCGGTGCCGTTGTCCGTGACCGTGACGACGGCGCTGCCGTCAGCCGAGCGCATGACGCCCGTGACCACCTTCGTGCCGGGCTCCGTGTGCTTGCGGGCATTGGACAGCAGATTGGCCAGCACCTGGTGGAGCTGGGTGGCGTCGCCGCGCACCACCACAGGTTCGTCCGGGAGCTCCAGCTGCCAGATGCGGTCCGGGGCCATGACTTTCTCGTCGCTCACGGTTTCGATCGCCAGCTGGGTGAGGTCGACGTCGTTGACCTTGAGCGCCTGCCCCTCGTCCAGGCGCGCCAGCAGCAGCAAGTCCTCCACCAAGGTGGTCATCCGCACGGACTGGCTTTGGACGCGGGCCAGCGACTTTTCGCCGTCGGGCGTGAAGTGTTCGGTCATCCGMAKCAGCTCGGTGTAGCCRCGGATGGCCGTGAGCGGTGTGCGGAGCTCGTGCGAGGCATCGGCGACGAACTGCCGGACCTTCATCTCGCTCTCCTGCCGTGCCTCGAGGGCGTTGGAGACGTTGTCCAGCATCTGGTTCAGGGCGTAGCCGACGCTGCCCACCTCGGTTCCCGGATGCGCCGCCGACGCCGGGACCCGCACTCCCAGCGCCACCTCGCCGGCGTCCAGCGGGAGGCGGGAGACCTTGGTGGCCACCTCGGAGAGCTGTTCCAGCGGTTTCATGGTCCGGCGGATCAAGGCTGTGCCGGCGAGGCCGATCAGCACGAGCCCGCCCACGGAGACCACCACCATGGTCCAGACGAGCGAGGCCAGGGTGTTTTCCTTGTCTGCGAGCGGGAGCCCGGTGACAATGATGTCACCGTAGGGGGCCCGCACGGCTGTGAGCCGGTAGTCGCCGGCTGAGAGGGTCCGGTCCACGGGCCCACCGTTCGGGGAGAGCGCCAGCAGGACGGCGTTGTCATCGGGGGAGAGGCTCTGGCGGCTTGCGTCCCCGGCCAGGAAGCCTGCGCTGGCCACTCTGCCGGCAAGGAGCCGCGCGTTAAGCGTGCCAACGCCCTGCCCCCGGGCTTCGAGCGGGTCGGGGCGGCCGGCAGGGTCGCCGGATGGGGGCCGGCCGAACTCGCTCGAGCGGTGCGACGCCTCATTGAGCTGCCCATCAAGCTGCCGGGTGAGGAAATCGTTCATGGAGACGTAGCTGAACACGCCCACGGCGCCGCAGATGGCCACGAGCAGCGCCATGGCGACGAGGACCAGCCGGGTGCGCAGGTGCCACGTGGACGGGTTGCGCCAGTCGCGCCCTGGTGCGGGGGTCACGCCGGAAAGAGTGGGCACGGATCAGTCCGCCGGTTTCAGGACGTAGCCGGCACCGCGCACGGTGTGGATCATGGGCGCATGGTTGGCTTCGATCTTCTTGCGGAGGTAGGAAATGTAGAGTTCCACGATGTTCGCCTGGCCGCCAAAGTCATAGTCCCAGACCCGGTCCAGGATCTGCGCCTTGCTGATGACGCGTTTGGGGTTTTCCATCAGGTAGCGCAACAGCTCGAACTGGGTGGCCGTCAGGTGCAGTTCCTCGCCGGCGCGGGTGACGTCGCGGGTGTCGACATTGAGCACCAGATCCCCGACCACGAGTTCGGCGGTGTCCATCGCGGCCACCCCGGAGCGCTGGACCAGCCGGTGCAGGCGGAGCAGGACCTCTTCCATGCTGAACGGTTTGGTGACATAGTCGTCGCCGCCGGCGGCCAGGCCGGTGATACGGTCCTGGACGGCGTCCTTGGCCGTGAGGAACAGCGCCGGAACTTCGGGCGCGAACGCCCGGATCCGGCTGAGGAGTTCGACGCCGTCGAACCCGGGGAGCATGACGTCCAGCACCAGCACGTCGGGGCGGAAGTCCTTGGCCAGCTTGACTGCTTCGGGTCCGTCGGCCGCCACGGCCACGGACCAGCCCGCCATTCGCAGGCCCATGCTCATCAGCTCGGACAGGCTGGGCTCGTCGTCCACCACGAGGGCACGGATGGGGGAGCCGTCCGGATGCGTGAGCTGCGGAAGGTTGTTGGTCAGGGAGTGCGAATTGGCCATGGGACGACTCTCCGATCTGCCGGTTAGGCGCGGCTTTGGGGATCCTGTGCAGCACCTGTGAATCTCAGACTACCCAGCTGGATGTCCGTCCGGGAGCGCGCACGCCGGGGTGGGAAGGCGTAGGTCGGGCATTCAAAATTCCGCGGAACGTCACAGGCACGGACGACGGAGCGCACAGCCCCGCCACAGGATTGCCCAGCACTCTGGGGTGAATACAGATCCGTACCTGACAGGAGAAACACCATGAGCAGCCAGCATCCGGGAGCCGACAACCGGCCCGGTCCCGAACCCCGATCCGAGAACCCGCCGGCGCCCGTCACCGCACCCTACGCGGCGGAACCAACGCCCGGGCAGGCGCCCGGCCCGTATGCCGGGCAGGCGCCGGCCGCCGGTTGGGGCGCGCCGTATGCCCCCCACGAGCCCGGCCCCGCGCAGCCCGCCGCCGGCTGGGGCGCGCCTGGTGGCGCCTCGCGGGGACCTTCTGCCGACAAGCCGTGGACCCTCAAGCGGGGGCTCGCCGTCGGCGGCGCGGCAGCAGTTTTGGCCATCGGCGCCGGGGTCGGGGTGTATGCCTTCACCTCCAACTCGGCGGCAGCCAACGGCACCGCCGCCGCCGGAGCGGCGGCCGGCCATGGCCCGGGCGGCCAAGGCATGGGCACCCAGGGCATGCCCGGTTCTCCGCAGGGAGGCTCCGCCGGAGGGCGAGGCCAGGGCCAAGGCGGACCCGGGGGCTTCACCGCCGGCGGCATGGGCGGCGGCCTTTCCGCAGCCGTGCACGCCGAATACGTGATCCTCGAAGGGAGTACCTACACCACCATGGCGGAGCAACTGGGGACTGTGACCGAGGTAAGCGCGACGTCCGTCACGGTCAAGAGCAGCGACGGGTTCACGCGCAGCTACGGCCTGGGCAGCAATGTGGTGGTGAGCAACCTGGAGCAGCGGCGCCAGCAGGCCGGCGGCACGGGCACCCAGTTGAGCGTGGCGGACATCGTCGCTGGCGGTACCGTGCGGATCGTGGCAGCCAAGGACGGCTCGAACTACACGGCCTCGACCGTCATGGTTGTGGCCGCCACCGCCACCGGCCAATCCAACTGACGGCCCTCGCTCTACCCTCCTGAAACTACCTGTCACCGCGGAACGCCGCCGGGCTTTCCCGCCCGGCGGCGTGACCACTCCTTGGACAGCGGTGGCGGCGGAAAGCCAATATGACGATTCCGCAGGTTTCACCTACAGTGAATGATTTCGGGAGAGCACGCCAGTGTGGCGAACATTCTTCGGTTCAGTCCGGCAATTGTCGCCGCAGTCCGCAGAATGGCAGCGCTTTGTTCCATCGGTCAGAATTGTGATTTGCGCTACAATCGCGCTTTTCGTCTCACGATGCGGACATTGCGGTGCTTTGTTACTTGCAAGTTCTCTTTGTTACGTTGCACACTTCAATTGTGAACAAGAACTCAACAGCACCTGCAGCCGCAGCTTCCTGGATCAGCTCACCAGCTGGATCCGAGATGCGTTGTTGTCGAATGCACGCCTAACTTCTCCACCCCAGAACGTTTCTAGGCATTCGCCCCAGCCCCGAGTCGGGCGCCCCTCCCCAGTTTGCATTGCGGGGAAATTAGCATTCGAGCCGCGATTACGGCCATTCACATTGAGGTAAGCATTCCATGTCAGTTGCATCCGGATACGTCCACATCTCCGTCCGTAACGCCAACAAGGCCGGACAGGCCTCCGGCCTTCGCCAAGGCTTTGGTGGCCGTCCGAGCATCGGCCCCGCCGGCCCCGGCAACAGCTTCCCGGCACCCGGTTACGCGGGGCAGGGCTACAACCCGAACTCCTACGGGCAGTTGCGTGCAGTCCCCGCCGCCGAGTCCGCGCCGGCCACCGCGCCCACCCCGGTGGTCGCCCCGGGCGGCAACCCGCTCCGCCCCGTGCCCAACGACAATGTGGCCCGCGGCTTCGTGCTCTACATGGGCATCGATGAGGAAACCGCCGCCGCCGCCGGCACCTCCATCGCCAAACTGGCCCAGGACATCAGGGCCTATGCCCAGTCCCTCGTGGCCGGCGCCGAAAGCTACGCCGCCGTCGCCGTCGCCCCAGCCTCAGCTCCGGGATCAGCCCTCGACGTCGTCCGGTCCACCTTTGGGGACCCCACCGCCGGCGCCCGCCAGCGCGCCGAGAACACGCGGCTGCAGCAGGCGCAGGATCCGCGTCCGTCCGGCGTGCTGATCGACCTCGCCCGCCGCGAGGTGGCGCTCGACGGCGAATCGCTGAACCTGACGTTCAAGGAATTCGAGCTCCTCAACTACCTGGTGGAGAACGGCACCCGCACCGTGGGYCGCGACGAACTGCTCGAGGGCCTGTGGCGGAACGCCGAAGAGGTTCCCAACGAGCGCACCATCGACGTGCACATCCGCCGCCTGCGCTCCAAGCTGGGCCGGCTGGCCAACACTGTGCGGACCGTGCGTGGCCAGGGCTACCGGTTCTATGAGCACCCGGAGGTTGTGGTCTGGGCCGCTCCGGAGTACTCCATCTAGCTCTAGCTTCGCGCAAAGCGTCCGTTCCTCATTGGGGGCGGGCGCTTTCGCTTTCGAGAAAGCTTCAGCGGCTTTCCGCCGTGCCTTAGACACCTCCTTCGTTCCTCAGTCGGCGATGCGGCACTACGCGGAAAGCCGCTTCTCTTCCTCTCCAAAGCAACAACGGCCAGTACGGAACATGCCGCCTTCTGCCGTTCACGGAGGCAGAGTCCGCTCACTGGCCTCCAATGCTTAGGTCTGTGCGGGCGGGCTAGGCTTGGGGGATGAGTGACCACTACATCAAACGTTTGGTGCTCATGCGGCACGCCAAGGCGGACTGGCCGGGCGGCGTCGCGGACCATGAGCGGCCGCTGGAAGAGCGCGGCCACCGGGAGGCGCCGCTGGCGGGCAAATGGCTGCTCAAGCACGGCGTGGTCCCAGATTTCATCCTTTGCTCCAGCGCACTGCGGACCCGGCAGACCTGCACCTGGGTGTGCAGCGAACTGGGGGATAAGGCCCCGACGCCGAAACTCGAGGACGGTCTCTACGGCGCTTCGGCCTCGCGCATGCTGGCGGTCATCAACCACGTCCCGGATACCGTGACGACGCTGATGGTGATCTCCCACATGCCCGGTGTGCAGGACTTAGCCATGCACCTGGCCTCCCGCGACTCGAACCATGACGCCTACATGGATGCGGCCACGCGCTATCCGACCAGCGGGCTTTCGGTTTTTGAGACGGAGAAGTCCTGGGCCGAACTGGACGGCCAGGACGCCCGGCTGACCCACTTCAAGGTCCCGCGGGCGAAGTAGCGGCCCGGCGCGTGGGCGGACCGATAGTCAGCCCGCTGATTGTGTTGTTTACTGATGCTGTTAATGCTTTTACTGATGGCGTTTTCTTGGCGACCAAGGGAAAAGGTGGATCACCGTGGATTCAGGACAGCTTGTAGGGATCATCGTCGGCGTCGTGGTGGTGCTCGCGATCGTCGCAGTGGCCATCTATTTCAGCCGCAAGCGCAAGACGGCCGCGGACCGGAACCGGGCCGCGGAAATGCGGGAAAAGGCAGAGGCCGACCAGCTGGCAGCCAGGGACCATGAGGCCAAGGCGGCGCGCGCGGAAGCAGACGCCAAAGCCGCCGAAGTCGAGGCCGAACGACTCCGCATGCAGGCCCGCGGCACGCAACAGGAGGCGCAGAACGTCCGCACCGGCGCCGAGGAGCAGCTCCGTCGGGCCGACGAGGTCGATCCGGACGTCGTCACGACCGAGCGCAGCGACGCCGAGACGCGCGACGCTCAGCCCCAGGAGGAACTGCGCCGCGACCGGGGCGACCGCGAGCGTCCGGCGGCAAGCGGCGACACCGCCGCGATCCGGGAGGACGCCGCGGCGGAACGGCGTGACACCGAGGATCCGCACGGCGAGCAGCCGCGCAACCTCTAAGACGCAGGAACACCGGCCCAGCCGCCTGGTGCGGCGCCCCCAATCCGCTGCCGACATCCGCTGCCGCCCGCGGCGATCAGCGC
>NZ_JBFRFD010000110.1:0-8429 GCF_052114645.1 Arthrobacter sp. 2YAF22_2 | reverse complement strand
CGGGATACCCGTGGCGCGCACGACGTCGCCGTCCCGCCACCCGGTGACCGGGCCGCAGGGCGGGCTAAAAGCTGGCTCGGCGTTCATGCACCTACGATTTCACACATTTCTGACCCACGGCTGGCAACCGCCGTCGTTCGAACAGCACCGTTAAAGGCACCGTTAACAGCAAAGCGGGGTCACCGGCGGCCCATATCCGGCGGGCCGGACGGGCGGTAGGTGACCCCGCGTTGGAAGGGAGGGACCCTAGTGCGTGTGCGGGACGAAGCGCTTGATCGAGGCTTCGAGTTCGGCTTCGGCCGCGGCGCGGTCGCCCCAGCCCTCGGCCTTGACCCACTTGCCCGGCTCCAGGTCCTTGTACCGGGTGAAGAAGTGCTCGATCTCCCGGATCAGGAATTCGCTGACGTCGCTGACTTCCTGGATGTGGTCAAAGCGGGCGTCCACCGGAACGCACAGCACCTTGGCGTCTCCGCCGCCGTCGTCGGTCATGTTGAAGACGCCGATCGGGCGGGCCTCGACGATCACGCCGGGGTGCAGATCGAAGTCCTGCAGGAGCACCAGTGCATCCAGCGGGTCGCCGTCCTCACCCAGGGTGTTCTCGAAGAAACCGTAGTGCGTGGGGTACTGCATGGAGGTGAACAGGACGCGGTCCAGGCGGATGCGGCCGGTCTCGTGGTCGACTTCGTACTTGACGCGCGATCCCTTAGGGATCTCGATGGTCACGTCATGCTTCATGGAATGCTCCTCGACGGATTCAGGGGGTGCGCGGCACAGGTGAGGCCCAGAAAAAGCAGTACCGGTGCCGCCGACTATTATTGAGGATATAGCGACAGGCCCTGGTTTCAGGAACTAGTGGGGACATTTCGGGACTAAGGACCAGCAGCAGCATGACACGCAGAAAGCGCCGGGTGGGCACGGCTAATGCGCCCGCCAGGCTCGGGCGCATCATTCCGATGCTGCTCCTGAGCCTCCTGATCGTGGCGCTCGGGGTCCCCGCGGGCCTCGCCGTTAGTCCCGGCTTCCTCGGCCCGGCCCGCCCTCCGGAGCCCGCCGCGGCCGGCCCGTGGCAGCAGCTCCCCGCCACCCTGAGCGACGCCGGCGGCTCGGGAAGCCGGGCCAACATGAAGCCGCTCAGTGCCGACGCGCCGGTGCCCGCTGCCGCCGCCGTCGCCGCCCAGCTCGACGCGACCCTGAAGACCGACGGCGCCGGGTCCTTCACCGGGGTGGTGCAGGACGCCGCTACCGGCGAAGTCCTCTTCGACCGGGCCGGCGACGACGTCCGCGCCCCCGCGTCCAACATCAAGCTCCTGACCGCGGCCGCCGCGCTGCGCACGCTCGGCCCGGACCGGCGCTTCAGCACCAAGGTCGTCGCCGGCGCCACGCCGGGCACGGTGGTCCTCACCGCCGGCGGAGACGTGCTGCTCGGCGCGGGGGACTCCGCGCCGGACGCGGTCCTGGGGCATGCCGGGCTCGGCACTCTCGCGCAGTCGACCGTCCGCGCGCTGCAGCAGGCGGGCGTGTCCGGCCCGATCTCGGTGCTCCTGGATGATTCGCTGTTCAGCGGGCCGGCCCTGAGCCCCGCCTGGAGCCCGGACGATGTGGCCGCCGGCGAAATCGCCCCGATATTTCCGCTCGCCCTGAACTCGGCCCGCTTCGACCCGGGTACCACCACCGGACCCCGGCCGCAGGACGCTGCCATGACCGCCGCCGAGGCGTTCACGGCCCGGCTCGTGGAGGCCGGCGGCGCCGCGGGGCTCAGTGTCACACCCGGCGTCGCCCGGGCCACGGCCGCGCAGAAAGCCAGCAAAAAGACCCCGGACGACGGCGGTGGCCAGGCCGGCCAGGTCCTCGCGGCGGTCGAATCCGCCACCGTCAGCCAGCAGGTGGACCTGCTGATGCGCACCTCGGACAACTACCTGACCGAGGTCATGGGCCGGATGGTGGCGGCAGCGAGCGGCAAACCGGCCAACAACGAGGGCGCTGTTGCCGCTGTGCTGCAGCAGATCCAGGAGCTGGATGTCCCCTCGGCCACGCTCCGGGCAGTCGACCTGGCCGGGCTGACCTTGGACAACAAGGTCTCCGCACGGCAGCTCTCCGCCCTGGTCCGCACGATAACCAGCGGCCCGGACCTCCGTCTCCGGTCCGCCCTGGCCGGCTTCCCCGTGGCCGGCCTGACCGGAACGCTGGGCAGCCGGTACACGGACACCAGCACCGCCGGCGGCGCCGGCCTGGTCCGCGCGAAGACCGGAACGCTGAACACCGTAATCGCCCTCAGCGGCTACGTGGTCGACGCCGACGGCCGGCTGCTGGTGTTCTCCTTCATCGGCAACGGCCTGACCCCCGGCGCGGCTGGTAACAGGACAGCGCTGGACCGGACGGCTTCGGCCCTGGCCGCGTGCGGGTGCCGCTGAGGCCTCGCCGTTTCGACGGTTCCCCGCGCACTCGCCGGTTCGCAACGTCTTTCCGGCAGGGAACCGTCGAAACGGCGGGCAGCGGGCGCCCGTTCGCCGTTGCCGGCCGTTCGCCGCCCGACGAATTTGAGGCGCATCCACAGTCAGCTGTGATCTGATGGGAGCCATGGAGTCCACTTCGCGCGAGATCTCAGCCCAGGCCCTCATCAATTGGGAGCTCGCGGCGTCCACGGCCGCCCGTCTCACCCCGGCAGGCCCGTCGCTGGGCTCCTCGGAGATCGGCGCCGCCGTCGAAAACCTGCGCCTCATGGCGGACATTTCCGTGCCGCACGTCCATGACATCACCGGGCTCGAGGCCGCCCGCGACCTCCGGGACTCCTCCGTGCTGGTGGTGGACCGGGCCTCTTGGGCCAAGGCGAACACGCAGAGCTTCGCCGTGATGCTTCAACCGGCCATCGAGAAGATGCTTGAAGGCCGCCGCGGGACCGTGGGCCCGGGCGCGGCCAGTGTGGGCGGCGCGATCACGGGCAGCCAGCTCGGCGCGATCCTGGCGTTCCTCGCCAGCAAGGTCCTGGGCCAGTACGACCCGTTCTCCGCCCTGGCCGAGAACTCCACCGCCCCTGCCGCCGGCCGGCTGCTGCTGGTGGCACCGAACATCATCTCGGTGGAACGCGAGCTGAACGTGGCACCCGAGGACTTCCGGCTCTGGGTCTGCCTGCACGAACAGACCCACCGCGTGCAGTTCGCCGCGGCCCCCTGGCTGCGCCACCACATGCTGGAGCAAATCGAAGACCTCAGCGCGCACCTGCTCGGCAACGTCGATTCGATCATGGAACGCGCCGCGGCGGCCGCGAAGTCCCTCAAGGACCGGTCGGCGCCCGGTGCCGCCCCCGGCCGCGGGGCGATCCTGGACCTGCTGCAGGACCCTGCGGAACGTGCGGCGATCTCGCACCTCACCGCCGTGATGAGCCTGCTCGAGGGCCACGCCAACGTGGTCATGGACGCCGTGGACGCCAGCATTGTCCCCTCTGTCAAGACCATCCGGCAGCGCTTCAACGCCCGCGGCAAGGACCGCGGCGCGATCGAGAAGTTCATCCGCAGCCTGCTCGGCCTGGACGCGAAGATGCGGCAGTACAGCGACGGCTCGAAGTTTGTCCGCGAAGTGGTCGACGCTGCCGGGATGGCAGGCTTCAACCGGGTCTGGGAGTCCGCCGAGCACCTGCCCACCGAACCGGAAATCCACGACTCGAAGCTCTGGCTCGAACGGATGGGTCTCTAGTCCACGTGCCGGCCACCACCCACCCGGACCTTCCCTCCGCTTCCGGCGGACGACGCCGGCCCGGCCGGCTGGCGCCCGTCGTCGGCAAGGCGCGGAAAATGTTGCAGGACGCCCTCGCCGACGCCGGCTACCCCGGCCGGATCCTGGTGGCCTGCAGCGGGGGCCCTGACTCGCTGGCGCTCGCTGCCGTAGCCGCTTACTTCGCCCGACGCGGCCACGTGAACGGCCACCCGGTCACCGTCGGCGCCGTCGTGGTGGATCACCAGTTGCAGCCGGGCTCCGCCGACGTGGCGGCGGCGGCCGCGGCGGCACTGCGGGAGCTGGGACTTGCACCCGTCCAGGTCCGGGCGGTCGACGTCGATCCCGCCGGGATGGGCCCCGAAGCCGCAGCCCGGGACGCCCGGCACGCCGCGCTCGAAGCCGCCGCCGACGACACCGGCGCCGCAGCCGTCCTGCTCGGCCACACCCTGGACGACCAGGCGGAGCAGGTCCTGCTGGGGCTGGCACGCGGCTCCGGGACCCGCTCGCTGGCCGGGATGCGTCCCGCCCGCGGCCGCCTGCTCCGGCCGTTCCTGGGCCTCCGCCGGGCCGAGACGCTGGAAATCTGCGCCGTCGAAGGGCTGGCGCCGTGGCACGATCCGAGCAACGCCGACCCCGCCTTTGCCCGGTCCCGGACCCGGGTCGAGGTGCTCCCGCTGCTGGAGGAAAAGCTGGGGCCAGGGGTCGCCGAATCGCTGGCCCGGACGGCAGCCATCCTGCAGCTCGACGCCGACTACCTTGACGATGTGGCGAACGACACGTATCTCCGCCTGCAGGAGCGCTCCGGCCCGGAGCTCAGCCTGCCCGAGGCCGCGCTGCGCGAACTGGCACCGGCCGTGAGGTTCCGGGTGATCGCCAAGGCCGCCGCCGCCGTCGGCGGTCAGCAGCCCAGTTACCAGCGGCTGCTGGCTGCCGAAGCGCTGCTGCGCCGGCRAGGATCCGCCGGACCGGTGGAGCTGCCCGGCGGCGTGAGCGTCTACAGGCTCTCGCTCGCCCAGCTGCTCGCGGCGGAGCAGTCCGCCCCCGACGGCGTGCCCCGCGAGGGCGCCCGCTGTGGGAAACTTGTATTCCGGCCTAAAAAACCGCCCCAAATATAGTCGCACCCGCATCTACACAGGAGTTATTGGTGGATTCAAACGACGTCCAGGCAGACCTTAAGCACGTTCTCTACTCCAGGGAGCAGATCCAGTCCCGGATCACCGAGCTCGCCGCCCAGATCGACAAGGACTACGAAGGCCGCGATCTGCTGATCGTCGGTGTGCTCAAGGGTGCGGTCATGGTCATGGCCGACCTCGCCCGCGCGCTGCACAGCCACGTCTCGATGGACTGGATGGCCGTCTCCTCCTACGGCTCCGGCACCCAGTCCTCCGGCGTGGTCCGCATCCTCAAGGACCTCGACACCGACCTGATGGGCAAAGACGTCCTGATCGTCGAAGACATCATCGACTCCGGCCTCACCCTCTCCTGGCTTAAGACGAACCTGGAGTCCCGCGGCACGGCCTCGGTGGAGATCTGCACCGCGTTCCGCAAACCCACCGCCGCCAAGGTCAAGATCGACGTCAAGTACGTCGGCTACGACATCCCCAACGAGTTCGTCGTCGGCTACGGCCTGGACTACGCCGAAAAGTACCGCAACCTCGACTTCGTCGGTACCCTCGCGCCGCACGTCTACGAGTAGAACCGCGACTGCCCCGGCGGCTCCCCCCGGGCCCGACGCTGCGCCCGTTCCGTATCCGGCATCTGTACCCCGCACGGCCCTCCGCTACGCCCACAGGGAACTTTTCGGCTTGACCGTGCGTGACTCACAGGGACGGTGTATAGCTTGAACCCGACGCAGCACCCACACGCGCGCAGATCGGTCGCCGTGCAGCACTACCAGGAGGGACGGGGCCAGCCCCCGATCAGATGAAAGCAAAGAGTTTCCTCAAGGGCCCCGGCATCTGGATTGTCGTCGTTATCGGCATGCTCCTGCTGGCCTTTGCCACCCTCGCCCCGGGCGGTTCGACCCGCATCGACACGGACAAGGGCCTGGCGCTTTTGACCGCCGGCGGCAAAGTCGAACAGGCCAAGATCTTCGACGCCGAGAACCGCGTGGATCTGGTCCTGAAGGACAACGTGCAGATCGACGGCCAGGACAAGGGCAAGAACGTCCAGTTCTACTACGTCAACGCCCGCGCCCAGGACATCGTCAAGGCCGTGACCGACTCGAAGCCGCCGAGCGGCTACACCGACCAGCCGCTCGAAAGCAACTGGTTCTCCGGTCTGTTCTCCCTCCTGGTCCCGGTGCTGCTGCTGGGCGTGCTCTTCTGGTTCCTGCTCTCCCGGATGCAGGGCGGCGGCTCCAAGGTCATGCAGTTCGGCAAGTCCAAAGCCAAGATGGTCAACAAGGACATGCCCCAGGTGACCTTCAGCGACGTCGCCGGCGCCGACGAGGCCGTCGAGGAACTCGAAGAAATCAAGGAATTCCTGCAGGAACCCGCAAAGTTCCAGGCGGTGGGCGCCAAGATCCCCAAGGGCGTGCTGCTGTACGGCCCTCCCGGTACCGGCAAGACCCTGCTGGCCCGTGCCGTCGCCGGGGAGGCGGGGGTGCCGTTCTTCTCCATCTCCGGCTCGGACTTCGTCGAAATGTTCGTCGGCGTCGGYGCGTCCCGTGTCCGCGACCTGTTCGAGCAGGCCAAGGCCAACGCCCCGGCCATCATCTTCGTGGATGAGATCGACGCCGTCGGCCGCCACCGCGGCGCCGGCATCGGCGGCGGCAACGACGAACGCGAGCAGACCCTCAACCAGCTGCTGGTTGAAATGGACGGCTTCGACGTCAAAACCAACGTCATCCTGATCGCGGCCACCAACCGCCCCGACGTGCTCGATCCCGCCCTGCTCCGTCCCGGCCGTTTCGACCGGCAGATTTCGGTCGAGGCTCCCGACCTGATCGGCCGCGACCAGATCCTGAAGGTGCACGCCAAGGGCAAGCCGATGGCCCCCGGCGTCGACCTTAAGGCCGTCGCGAAGAAGACCCCCGGCTACACCGGCGCGGACCTGGCCAACGTCCTCAACGAAGCGGCGCTGCTGACCGCCCGCTCCAACGCCAACCTGATCGATGACCGCGCCCTCGACGAGGCGATCGACCGGGTCATGGCCGGGCCGCAGAAGCGCAGCCGGGTGATGAAGGAACACGAGCGCAAGGTCACCGCCTATCACGAGGGCGGCCACGCCCTGGTCGCGGCGGCGCTGCGCAACTCGGCTCCGGTCACGAAGATCACCATCCTGCCCCGCGGCCGCGCCTTGGGCTACACCATGGTGGTGCCGGAAAACGACAAGTACTCCGTGACCCGCAATGAACTGCTGGACCAGATGGCCTACGCCATGGGCGGCCGGGTGGCCGAGGAACTCGTCTTCCACGACCCGTCCACGGGTGCCTCCAACGACATCGAAAAGGCCACCGGGATTGCCCGGAAGATGGTCACCGAGTTCGGCATGAGCGAGCGGGTCGGCGCCGTGCGGCTCGGCCAGGGCGGCGGCGAGCCCTTCCTGGGCCGGGACGCCGGGCACGAACGCAACTACTCGGACCAGATCGCCTACGTCGTCGACGAGGAAGTGCGCCGGATGATCGAGGGGGCCCACGACGAGGCCTACGCGATCCTGACCGAGAACCGGGACGTCCTGGACCAGCTGGCCCTTGAGCTGCTGGAACGCGAAACCCTGAACCAGGCCGAAATCGCCCAGGTCTTCACGAACATCCGCAAGCGCGATTTCCGCGAGATCTGGCTGTCCAAGGAGAGCCGGCCGATCCAGGCCGTCGGCCCGGTGGAGTCCCGCCGCGAAAAGGCCGAGCGCGAGGCCCAGCAGGAAGCCAAGGAGGCCCGGCTCGAGGAACCGCTCGACGCGCTGCCGCCGCACGCCCAGGGCGTTCCCGGACAGGAGCCCTTCCAAGGCGGCGTAACGGATCCGGGGCCCGACGGCCTTCCCGGCTAGGCTTCCTTCTGTGACTTCCTACTTCGACGACGACGTTCCCGCCACCGCCGGCCCCTTCCCCACGGACGAGGCGGCGGTGGCCTCCGGCCAGCAGGCCAACCCGGTGGACCGCCCGCGGATCCAGGCAGCCGTGCGCGAGATCCTGCTCGCCATCGGCGAGGACCCGGACCGCAGCGGCCTGCTGGACACCCCCAAGCGGGTGGCCAAGGCCTACGCGGAGATGTTCGCCGGCCTGCACCACGACCCGGCGGAAATCCTCGCCACCACCTTCGACCTGGACCACGAGGAACTGGTCCTGGTCAAGGACATCCCGTTCTACTCGACCTGCGAGCACCACCTGGTGCCGTTCCACGGGGTGGCCCACGTCGGCTACATCCCCTCGCATGATGGCAAGGTCACGGGGCTGAGCAAGCTGGCGCGGCTGGTGGACATGTTCGCCCGGCGCCCGCAGGTGCAGGAGCGGCTCACCACCCAGATCGTCGAGGCCCTCGTCACCCACCTCAAGCCGCGCGGCGCGATCGTCGTCGTCGAATGCGAACACCTTTGCATGTCCATGCGCGGCATCCGCAAGCCCGGCGCGAAGACCGTCACCAGCGCGGTCCGCGGGCAACTTCATGACCCGGCCACCCGCGCCGAAGCCATGAGCCTCATCCTCGGAAGGTAAGAAAAACACACCATGGACTCCCTCGCCGCAGCCCCCGGAACAGGACCTGCCACCTCGCCGCTGC
>NZ_JBFRFD010000109.1:0-8430 GCF_052114645.1 Arthrobacter sp. 2YAF22_2 | reverse complement strand
CCTTCTGTTGTCGTTATTGTGGTCCGACCAGTTTTGGTTGGATGACATGCTGGCAGAAGCCGGAGCCGCCGCGCTGGCGGGGAGGGCACTGACGCCCAAACCCAAGGCAGCTGTCACAGCGGCTGTTCCGATCACGCGGGTAATCGTATGCATGGGAATGTTTCCTTTACTGAGGGTTTACGGCCTCACTCGATCCGCACCAAGATAACCTGYCGGCCTGGTGGGTCCACGGGAAATCCGGGCGTGTCTCAGGGGAAGGTGCGTAGAGGGGATGCGATGTGGAGATGTTCCGCCGGGATCTGTCGCCGGCGGTCGGAAGGGCCTCGGTCTACGAGGCCATTGTGCTTAGGCCTTCAAGGGCCGTGTTGTCCTGCCGTGGGTGTCGTCCGAAAACAGGGCCACTTCCATTAAACGTCCGCGCCGGGCACGCGTGTCAATGCCCAATAGCGTGTCAATGGCCAATAGTTTGTTGGTGCCAACGGGTGCTTAGCGTGTGGTTGCGCCATAAACAGATTTGTTCCGTCAGAATGATGACGGCACATGGATTCTTGGGGGAGCCGTCGTTGACGGTGCTGCCGCCCGGCGTCGTGGGCTGCATCATCACCTCACCGAAAGGCACCACCGTGACCCAGCCCCATCCTGACCCCAAGGCCGTTCCTCCGGAAGGCTTCCAGCCGCCGGCGGCTCCTTCGTTCCCAGGCCAGCAGTACCCGGCCGGACCCCAGGGGCAACAGCCCTACCAGGCTCAGCCGCAGGGCTACGCGGGCCCCGCGCAGCCGTACGCCGGGCAGTCCCAGTACCAGGGCTACTCGGCGGCGCCGCAGCAGCCGGGCTACTCGGCCGCACCGCAGCAACACGGCTACTCGGCGGCGCCGCAGCAGCCTTACGCAGGGCAGCCCCAGTCCCAGGGATACCCGCAGGCGCCCCAGCAGCACGTCCAGTACCCGGCCCAGCCGCCGATGCCGAACCCGGCCTACGGCTACCCGCAGCCGAAGTCCAAGCTCGTCGCCGGGCTCCTTGGCATCTTCCTGGGCGGCCTGGGCATCCACCGCTTCTACCTGGGCTTCACTAAGATCGCGGTTATCCAGCTCGTCCTGACCATCGTGCTGGGCGCCTTTACCTTCGGCCTCGTTGCCCTGTGGGGTGTCGTGGAGGGCATCATGATCATCGCCGGCGCTGCGCACTTCCGCGTCGACGCCCAAGGTGTGCCGCTCCGCGACTGAGCACCGCCGTATCGATAACAAACCCGTGGGACATGCTGACTGAAATCATCCATGGCAGGGCACCAAGGGAGCCGACATCCGCGGCGACCACGAAGCCTGCCACGGGCACGACCTGATCTTCTGGAACGTGCCGGACACCAAGTAGTGCCACCTAGGGGCGGTCGGACCAGCCGGCCGCCCCTAGCCCATCCGCCGTTGTGCCATGCACCCTGTGTATGGGCCACCGAGGGGAAGACCCCAGCCGGTTTCGTCCGCCATGCGGAGGGGGCGAAGACGGCCGACGTCCGCTATAGGATTCGGCCCTCGCCGGAGGCCGCTGCCGGGTTCCCCCAGCACCATCGAGTAGGCTCTGCTGGATATGTTCAGGTTCACGGTTACGTTGAAAGTTCCTCTCGGCAAAGTCTGCGCCGCGCTGACGACGGTCGCGCTGCTGGCCGTAACTGCTGTGCCGACGGCGAGTGCGGATGACACTCCACCGTCCGGCTACCCGTCGTGGGCCGACGTCCAGGCCGCCAAAGACAATGCCGACGCAAAGACCGCCGAGATCCAGAAGATAAACGGCCTTCTCGACGGACTGGAGCAGCAGGCCTCCTCACTCGGCGCCGCCGCGGTCACAGCGGGCCTGGCCTACGCCCTGGCCCACAACAACCTTGATGCCTCAACAGCGAAACTGGCCGCGCTGAAAGAAAAGACCGACACGGCCCATGCCACGGTGGTGAAACTCAGGCGGCAAACAGGGAACCTCGCAGCCCAGGACTACATGACCGGGGGTGCCAACCTGGGACCCTTCGCAGTGATGGACACGCTGCAGAGCAGGGACGGGCTGCAGAAGCTGGACGTGATGCAGATCGTCGCCCAGCGGACCACCGACATCTACAACAGTTCGCGTGCCGCGGAGGCAGTCGCCTCGTCCCTGGATGAGCAGCAGGCGGTGGAGCAGGCCGAAAACCAGCGGCTTACCGGCGAAGCGCAGACGAAACTAGGCGCCGCACAGGACGCCCAACGAGCGACCCAGCAGAAGGTGGAGGAGGAAAAGAAATACAGCGGCACCCTCACCGCACAGCTGGCGGCCCTGAAGGACACCAGCGCAACCGTCGAACAGAATTACCGCGCCGGCGTAGAAGCGCAGGCAGCCTACGAGGCGCAACAGGAGGCCCGCCAGCGCGCAGCGGCTGCTGCCGCGGCGGCCTCTGCAGCGGCCGCGGCGGCTGCGGCAGCTTCTTCGCCTGTGTCCCCGCGTCCCCCGGCCGACGTGGTGATGCCCGACGTCCCCGGCGGCGCCGCCAACGATCCGGGCGGCGCGCAGGCGTACGCCTCCGGCCGCCTAAGTTCACACGGCTGGGGCGGCGACCAGATGGCCTGTCTGCTCAAGCTGTGGAACCAGGAGTCGAGCTGGATGACCAACGCCACGAACCCCTCCAGCGGCGCTTACGGTGTTGCGCAAGCGCTCCCGCCGGAGAAGTATTCGTCCACCGGATCCGACTGGCTGACCAACTACCGCACCCAGATTGACTGGGGGCTCGGCTATATCGCGGGCCGATACGGCTCACCCTGCGGTGCCTGGGACCACGAGACATCCAACAACTGGTACTGACCTTGCCCTGGCCGCTCTAACCGCAGTGGCGGCCTGAGCTATGCCTGACCGGCCGCGGCGGAGTTGACTCCGGTCCGGCGCTCTGCGGCGTGCGTCGCCGGTGTGTCAGTCATCTCGACGGCGTTCCAGACTCCGGAGAGCTGCGCCAGACGCACCTAGGTCAGGGCCTCGAAGGTCGCGGAGTCGGAAAGTGTGCCCCGGCCTCATGCGGCGATCTCAGCCGAGCCAGCAAAAAACCCCGTATCGTCGCTGAAGCAACGGAAATACGGGGTTCTTCCCGAGCTTCCTGCCAGAATCGAACTGGCGACCTTCTCATTACGAGTGAGACGCTCTACCAACTGAGCTAAGGAAGCAACCGCCTGAAACTCCGGCGAACCGGGCGGATCATGCAAGAGATAACTGTAATGGAGTCCCCGCACCCGGGTCAAAATGAGCCGCGCGGGACCCTGCAGGGCTCAGCAGACGGTGTTGTCAGCCGGCGTCTTGCCGTCCACGAGGTACCCGTCCACAGCATTCCCAATACAGCTGTTGGAGCGTCCGTAGGCGGTGTGGCCCTCGCCCTTCCAGGTCAGCAGCGACGCCGTGCCCAGCTGCTTGCGCAGGGCGCTGGCCCACTCAACCGGCGTGGCGGGGTCCCCGGTGGTGCCCACCACCACGATGTCCGCCGAGCCCTTGTATTCCGCCGGCGCCGGGGTGCGGACGTTCTTGTAGGGCCAGTCCCGGCAGCTCGTGCCGCCGTAGGCGAA
The DNA here is from genome assembly GCF_052114645.1 of Arthrobacter sp. 2YAF22_2. NCBI lineage: Bacteria > Bacillati > Actinomycetota > Actinomycetes > Micrococcales > Micrococcaceae > Arthrobacter > Arthrobacter sp. 2YAF22_2. Next base: position 4,867 of record NZ_JBFRFD010000109.1, on the reverse strand, counting down.
GTAATAGCCCAGGGTGGGGGAGTCCTGCCGGAGCTGCTTCTCCTCGGCGCGCATCGCGGCCGGGTCGGCAGACATCGGGTAGTCGAGGCAGTTGATGGCGTTGAAGGCGAACGTGGAGTTCGCCGAGTAGGTCCCGTTCGGTTCCCGGTCCGCGCCGAAGTCGGACAGCCGCAGCATCGGCGACACATCGCCCTTCATCGCACTGGCCAGGGCCTGGGTGAGTACGGGCCAGTTGGTGTCGTTGTAGAACGGCAGGATGAAGCCGCTGACGAACATGGACGCGTTGACCACCCGGCCGTCCTTGGCGGTCTCCGGTGCTGCTTCCACCGCAGCGATGATCGCCTGGATCTGTTTGATGGCGTCGTCCGGGGTGCCGCTGAACGGACAGCCGCTGCCTTGGAGGCATTTGGTCACGTAGGACCGGATCGCCTTCTCGAAGGCCTTCGCCTGGCCGCTGGTCAACTCCTCGTAGCTGAGCGAGGGGTCCAGGGCGCCGTCCAGGACCATCCGTCCCACGTTGTCCGGGAACAGGGAGGCGTAGGTGGAACCAAGGAACGTGCCGTAGGAGTAGCCGAGGTAGTTGAGTTTCGTGTCGTTCAGGACACCGCGGAGGATGTCCAGGTCCTTCGCGGCGCTGACGGTGTCCACGTGGGCCAGTACCGGCCCGGTCTTCTCGGCGCACTTGGCGGCAATCGCCTTGTTGTCCGCGAACGCTTCGGCCAGGCCGGCGTCGGTGTCCAGGTTGTAGATCTTGGCGCGGGACGCGTCGCGTTCCTGGTCGGTCAGACAGGTTACCGGCGCGGAGCGCTTCACCCCGCGCGGGTCGAAGCCGACGACGTCGAAATTCGCGCGCACCTTTTCCGAAATGTTCGTGGAGCCTGCGTCCCTGACAAAGTCGTAGCCGGAGCCGCCGGGTCCGCCCGGGTTTACCAGCAGGCTGCCCTTCTTGTTGCCGCCCTTCGCGGCCAGTTTGAGGGCCGCGAGTTCGATCGTGCCGCCGTCGGGCTTGCTGTAGTCCACCGGGACCTTGACCTTGGCACACTGAAAGTCCCCCTCGCAGCGCGACCAGCTGAGCTGCTGGGAGTAGAAGCTCCGCAACTCGGCGGGCGCCGCGGCGGCGATCGACGGATCGGGCTGGGCGGCAGCGCTTTTCGAGCCGCCGTCGCTGGGGCCGAACATTGTGCAGGAAGACAGCACCAGGGCCAGCACCAGGCCTAGCGCCAAGGCGGCGGCCGACCGCACCTTGCACCCCACGGATCGGCGGCCTGCGGGCCGTGGTGGTGCTGGCGTCATGCGGTTCTCCTTGGGGCGTGAAACTCTGCGAGTCGAGGCGGGTCGAGCGCTTGCTGTCGGGTCAGACCAGGCTGGTAGCCATGGACTCTATCGCCAGCAGCGGGGCGACGTTGGTGGTGGTAATCCGGGTGCGGGCCTTGTTGATGGCGTCCATGCGGGCCAGCGTCACCTCGGCCGTGGATCGTCCGGCAAATTCCTGGAGTTCGCTCCTGAGCTCGATGTTGACCAGTTCAACGGCGTTCCCCATCTGAATGATCAGCACATCCCGGTAAAAGGACAACAGGTCGGTCAGCGTGCGGTCAAGCGAGTCGGTCACGGAGCGYTTGGCGCGCCGCTTCTGGTCRTCCTCRAGCTGTTTKACCTGGCYGCGCATGGCGGCAGGGAGCGGGCCGCTTTCGGGCGCGCCAAGCGTGGCGAGCAGTGCGGCCTTCTCGGCTGCATCCCGCTCGTCATTGGAACTGTTGGCTTCCTCGGTGGCTATCTTGACCAGCTTGTCCGCCATCATCACGGCCGCGGTGACGCCGCGCAGCTGCAGCGGGAACCGCACGGTCTCCAGCCGGCGCTCCCGTGCCTCGGGATCCCGGGCCAGCCGCCGGGCGATCCCCACGTGGCTTTGCGCGGCCCGGGCCGCGCGTTCGGCGACGTCCGGGTCGACGCCGTCGCGCTTGACCAGCAGCGCCGCGACGTCGGCGGCCGGCGGCAGCCGCAGCGCCACCGGACGGCAGCGGGAGCGGATGGTGACCAGCACGTCCGCGGGGGACGGGGCGCACAGCATCCAGATGGTGCGCGGGGTGGGTTCCTCGATGGCTTTGAGCAGCACGTTGGTGGTGCGTTCCGCCATGCGGTCCGCGTCCTCGACCACGATGATCCGCCACCGGGCGGAGGACGGCCGGTTGCCCGCGCTCGAGACCAGCTCCCGCGCCTCGTCAATGGTGATGGTGACCTTTTCGGTCCGCACGAAGGTGACGTCGGAATGCGTCTCGCCCACGATGGTCTGGCAGGCCGCGCAGACGCCGCAGCCCCGGTTAGCCACGTCCTCCTGGTCGCAGTTCAGCGCGGCGGCGAAGGCCTTCGCGGCGTTGGACCGGCCCGACCCCGGCGGCCCGGTGAACAGCCACGCATGCGTGAGCCCGTCGCCCTCGGCCGCCTGGCGCAGTTGGGCGACGACGGCGGGCTGGCCCTGAAGATCGTCCCAGACACTCATGCCGAGCTGCCCTGGCGGAGCGCGAGCAGCGCCTCGACCCGCTCCAAAATCTGGTCGGCAAGTTCCTGTACGGGCAGGTGCGCCGCAAGGACCAGGTACTTCCCTGGCCGGGCCGCGGCCAGCGCCAGGAAAGCGGCGCGGATCGTGGCATGGAACTCGTCAGCCTCGGATTCGAGCCGGTCCTCCGCGGCGTCCCCGGCGGTCCGCCGTCGCCGGCCGTCTGCGGGGTCGACGTCGAGCAGGACCGTCAGGTCGGGCTGCAGGCCGGAGGTGGCCCAATCGTTGATCCCCGCCACGGCCTCCGTGCCGAGGTGCCGGCCGGCACCCTGGTAGGCCACCGAGGAGTCGATGTACCGGTCAGTGAGGACCACTTCGCCCCGTTCCAGCGCGGGACGGAGGACCTGGGCGGCGTGGGCGGCGCGGGAGGCCGCGAAGATCAGGGCCTCGGTATGCGCATCGATGTGACCGTGACCGTGATCCAACACCAGGGACCGCAGCTTCTCGCCGATCGGTGTGCCGCCCGGTTCCCTGGTCCGCAAGACCGTCAGCCCGCGTGACTCGAGCGCCCGCGCGAGTTCCGCCGCCTGGGTGGACTTGCCGGCGCCGTCGCCGCCCTCAAAGGCAATGAACAGTCCGGGGAACGGTCCGGGAGTTTGGGTAGTCACCGCTCTAGCCTACCGACAATCACAGACACAATGGGGCCTGCCCGTAACGCTGTACGGGGCCGGCCCGGCTGCCGAAGTACCCTGTCACCATGAGTCTCTCCGAAGAACAGGCAGCCTCGCTCTCCGCCGAAACCGTGGTGGTGGCGGCTGGCCGTCCGCCGCGGGACCGCGACGCCCCGGTCAACCCGCCGATCGTGCTGTCCTCGACCTTTTTCGGCACCGGCCCGCTGGGTCCCGGCGACCGCGGCTACGGCCGCTATTCCAACCCCACCTGGGACCCGTTCGAGCAGGCCCTGGCACAACTCGAGGGGGCCACGCTGCCGGGCCTGCTGTACGCCTCGGGGCTCGCCGCCGTCAGTTCGGCGCTGTCCCTGGTTCCGGTGCAGGGTGTGCTGGTGATGCCGTCGCACAGCTACGCCGGTTCGTTGGTGATGGCGACGGAGCTGGCGCAAAAGGGCGCGCTGGAACTGCGCACCGTGGACATCGCGGACACCGACGCCGTGCTGGCGCAACTCGCCCCCGCGGACGGAAAACCCGCCAGCATGCTGTGGCTGGAGAGCCCCACCAACCCGATGCTCGGCGTCGCGGACATCCGTGCGCTCACCGCGGCGGCACACGCGGCCGGGGCTCTGGTCGTCACCGACAACACCTTCTCCACCCCGCTCGTGCAGCAGCCGCTCAGCCTGGGTTCCGACGTCGTCCTGCACTCGGTTACCAAGTACCTCGCCGGCCACTCCGACGTCGTGCTGGGGGCTTTGGTGACGTCCGACGCCGAGCTGYACGCCAGGCTGCTGCACCACCGCACCATCCACGGGGGCATCGCCGGCCCGTTCGAGGCGTGGCTGGCGCTGCGGGGACTGCGCACCCTGGCCGTGCGGATCGAGCGCTCGCAGGCGTCCGCGGCGCTGCTCGCTGACCGGCTGAGTCGGCACCCGCGGGTCGGCAGCATCCGGTACCCCGGACTCGCCTCGGACCCGGGACATGAACGGGCCAAGGCGCAGATGAAAGGCTTCGGGTCCGTGCTGTGCATCGAGATGGCGCCGGTGGGGGACCTCAGCGGCGCGGACGCCGCCGACCGGATGATCCGGGCCCTGCAGCTTTGGCTGCCCGCTACCTCCCTGGGCGGAGTCGAATCGCTGATCGAGCGGCGCCGCCGACACACAGCGGAGCCGGCCAGCGTGCCGGAGAATCTGGTCAGGCTCAGCGTCGGCATTGAAAATGTGGAGGACCTCTGGGCCGATTTGCAGCGGGCCTTCGCAACACTGGACGGCTAGGCTGGGGGGATGGACGGAAGAATTCTGGTTGTTTATGCCGACTTCGGCGTAAGCGTGGTCATCTTGCTCATTTCCCTTGGCCTGGAGATCTGGGCGTTCTTCGACTGCGTGCGGCACCAGGCCAACGCCTTCGAGGCGGTGTCCAAGCGGACCAAGACCTTCTGGCTCGCCCTGACCGGCGTGGCCCTGGCCGTGGGGGCCATCGCCGTCCTTACCTACCGCGGCGGCAGCCCGGTCAACGCACTGGGGCTCTTTGGCCTCGCGGCCGTGGTGGCGGCATCCGTGTACCTCGCCGACGTCCGCCCCGCGGTCAAGGACGCGGGCCGCGGCGGCAGCCGCAACGCCGGTTGGTGACCTAATTACCGGGGCGCCACGGCGTCCCAGCCGACGGTGAGCTCGCCCAGGCGCCAGCGCGTCGGGCCGTCCTGCAC